>NZ_JBPODR010000032.1:0-20000 GCF_051201035.1 Thermoanaerobacterium thermosulfurigenes | reverse complement strand
GAATTAATAACACCGATAGCGATGGAAGAAGGATTAAAATTTGCTATAAGAGAAGGCGGACACACAGTAGGAGCCGGTGTTGTTTCCAAGATTCTTGCTTAAGAAAAAATGTGCTAATAGCATAAGCTATTAGCACATAACTATTGTTTTGTCAAGACTTGAAATAATGCGGTCTTTAAGGTAAACTAATAAAGTTGGACGGATTTTTTACAGAGTTGAAAACGCGCGGATGAGTGTATATGGAATTAATGATTGCTTATATAGAAGGAGGGAATAATTATGCCCAAACAGAAAATTCGCATAAGATTAAAAGCTTTTGATCATATGGTGTTAGATCAATCTGCTGAAAAGATTGTTGAAACGGCAAAGAGAACAGGCGCAGAAGTGTCAGGACCTATACCACTTCCTACGGAAAGAGATGTAATTACAATACTGAGAGCGCCACATAAATACAAAGATTCGAGAGAACAGTTTGAAACAAGGACACACAAGAGACTTATTGACATATTAAGCCCAACACCTAAAACTGTAGATGCATTAATGAGATTGGATTTACCAGCGGGTGTCGATATAGAGATAAAATTATAAAATTAGGAAATTATGACGCGAAAGCGTCCGATGATTTCAGGAGGGTAGAAGATGAAAAAGGCAATATTAGGTAAAAAACATGGAATGACACAGATATTTGTGGGAAACGAAATGATACCAGTTACAGTTGTAGAAGCAGGTCCATGTGTAGTTGTTCAAAAAAAGACTAAAGAAAATGATGGATACGATGCTATACAAGTTGGTTTCGGTGATGTAAAAGAAAAAAGATTGATAAAGCCTTTAAAGGGTCATTTTGCGAAAGCAAATGTACCATTTAAAAAGTATTTAAGAGAGTTTAGGTTAGATGATATATCATCCTATGAAGTTGGCAGTGAAATAAAAGCTGACATATTTTCTGTTGGCGACAGGGTCGATGTGATTGGAACGTCAAAGGGTAAAGGATTTGCAGGTGTCGTAAAAAGGTACAATGCCAATAGAGGACCTATGGCCCATGGTTCTAAATACCATAGAAGACCGGGTTCGATGGGAGCTAGTTCAGATCCTTCAAGGACATTTAAAGGCAAAAGACTTCCAGGTCATATGGGAAATGAAAGAGTTACTATCCAAAATTTAGAGGTAGTAAAAGTTGATCCTGAAAAGAATTTGCTGCTTATTAAAGGTTCAGTGCCAGGAGTTAAGGGTTCGCTCCTTATGATAAGAGACACTGTTAAGAGCAAATAACGAAAGGAGGAAAATAGATGCCGAAGGTAGCGGTTTACAATATAAATGCAGAACAAATTGGTGAAATTGAATTGAGTGACAATGTATTTGGTGTTGAAGTAAATGTACCTGTCATGCATGAAGCGGTTTTAAATTATTTGGCAAACCAAAGACAGGGTACTCATTCAACAAAAAGACGTGGCGAAGTTAGAGGTGGCGGTATTAAGCCGTGGAGACAAAAAGGTACCGGTAGAGCTCGTCAAGGAAGTATAAGAGCACCACAATGGGTAAAAGGTGGCGTTGTTTTTGGGCCGAAACCAAGAGATTACAGTTACAACATTCCAAAGAAGGTTAAGAGGCTTGCATTAAAATCAGCGTTATCTTCAAAAGTAAGAGACAATGAGATAATAGTCATTGATGATATTAATATAGATGAGCCAAAAACTAAAAAAATTGCCGAGATGCTTAAAAAGTTTGATGTAAAGAATGCGCTTATTGTCATTCCTGATGGCAAGGAAAATGTTATTTTGTCATCCAGGAACATACCAAATGTAAAGGCTGTTTTTGCAAATAGCTTGAACACATACGATGTATTAAAATACGACAGATTTATAATTACAAAAGATGCGGTTAATAAAGTTGAGGAGGTGTATGCTTGATGGATGCAAGAGATATAATCTTAAAACCGGTTATTACGGAAAAAAGCATGAATCTAATGAATGAGAGAAAATACACCTTCATCGTCGATAAAAATGCGAATAAGATTCAGATAAAGCAAGCTGTTGAAGAATTATTTGGTGTCGATGTTGAAAAAGTCTATACAATGAATTATATGGGTAAGTTAAAAAGAGTAGGTAGAAATGTCGGCAGGACTAATAGCTACAAAAAGGCTATCGTGAAACTAAAACCAAACAGCAAAGGAATTGAATTCTTTGAAGGACTGCAAGCGTAAGAGATCTATTTAAGGAGGGAAAACAATGGGTATAAAAAAATACAATCCTACATCACCTGGTAGGAGACAAATGACTGTATTGACATTTGAAGAAATTACAAAAGATAAACCAGAAAAGTCATTGACAGTCAGTCTCAACAAAACAGGTGGACGCAATGTATACGGCAGGATAACTGTTCGTCATCGTGGCGGCGGTCACAAAAGAAAATACAGGATCATTGATTTTAAAAGAGATAAAGATGGTGTACCAGGAAAAGTAGCTTCAATAGAGTACGATCCAAACAGATCAGCATTTATTGCGCTTATCCACTATCTTGATGGTGAAAAAAGATATATTATAGCGCCGCATGGTTTAAAAGTCGGTGATATAGTAGAGTCTGGTGAAAATGTTGATATTAAAGTAGGCAATGCGCTTCCACTAAGCCATATTCCAGTTGGTACATTTATTCATAATATCGAATTGGTAGCTGGTAAAGGTGGACAGTTGGTTAGAGCGGCTGGCTCTATGGCTCAATTGATAGCAAAAGAAGGGGATTATGTACAGGTAAGAATGCCGTCATCAGAAGTAAGGCGTATTAGATCCAATTGTAGAGCTACAATCGGACAAGTATCTAATTTAGATCATGAGAATGTAACGATTGGTAAAGCTGGTAGGTCAAGATGGTTAGGTATAAGACCTACAGTCAGAGGTTCTGTAATGAATCCTGTTGATCACCCACATGGCGGTGGTGAAGGTAAGGCACCTATAGGACATCCAGGACCAATGACTCCATGGGGCAAACCTGCTCTTGGATATAAGACACGTAAGAAAAACAAGTCTACTAATAAAATGATAGTAAAAAGTCGCAAAGCTTAGTTGGGAAGGGAGGCTGTAATTTTGAGTAGATCCTTAAAAAAAGGCCCTTATGTTGATGAAAAACTCTTGAAAAAGATAGAAGAAATGAATAAGAAGAATGAAAAAAAGGTTTTGAAGACATGGTCAAGGAGTTCCACTATATTCCCACAGATGGTTGGTCATACTATAGCAGTACACGACGGTAGAAAGCATGTACCTATCTATATAACAGAGGATATGGTTGGTCATAAGTTAGGGGAATTTGCTCCAACACGTACGTTCCACGGCCATGCAGATACTGAAAAGTCTTCAAAAGTACAATAGGCAAAGGAGGTAATAGTGTGGAAGCGAAAGCAGTCGCAAAATATGTAAGAATTTCACCTCAAAAAGCAGGCCTTGTTATGAATTTAATACGCGGTAAGGATGTCAATGAAGCGTTAGCGATATTAAAGTTTACTCCAAATAAGGCGGCAGGTATAGTGGAAAAAGTTTTAAAATCAGCTATTGCAAACGCTGAAAACAACTTAGGACTTGATAGAGACAACCTTTATGTTGCTAAAGCTGTTGCTGATCAAGGCCCTATAATGAAGAGAATGATGCCGAGAGCGATGGGTAGATCAAATCTGATGAGAAGAAGAACGAGCCATATAACAGTAGTAGTTGATGAAAAATAAAGGAGGGATAAAATGGGTCAAAAGATTAATCCTCGTGGCTTAAGAGTTGGTGTTTCACAAGATTGGTATGCAAAGTGGTTTGCAAAGGATAAAGATTTTAGCGATCTTTTGATTGAAGATATTAAGATAAGAGACTATATAAAGAATAAAATCTATGCATCGGGTGTGCCGAAAATAGAAATAGAAAGAGCAGCTAACAGGATAAAGATTGATGTTTATACTGCAAAGCCTGGCATGGTAATAGGAAAAGGTGGAGCAGGTATTGAAGAATTGAGACAAGAAATCGAAAAAATGACGAATAAAAAAGTCGTCATAAACATCGTTGAGGTAAAGAATCCAGAGTTGGATGCACAGTTAGTGGCTGAAAACATAGCTTCACAATTAGAAAGAAGAATTTCATTCAGACGTGCAATGAAGCAATCTATAGCGAGAGCAATGAAACAAGGTGCTAAGGGTATAAAGATTGCGTGTTCAGGAAGATTGGCAGGAGCTGAAATTGCTCGTACTGAAAGATACCATGAAGGTGTTGTGCCACTACAGACATTAAGAGCTAACATTGATTATGGATTTGCGGAAGCAAATACAACATATGGCAAGATCGGCGTTAAAGTTTGGATTAACAAAGGAGAGATATTGCCACAGCCGAAGAAACAGGTAACAGCGGAAGGAGGCAAATAACCATGTTGATGCCTAAGAGAGTAAAATACAGGAAACAGCAGAGAGGCAGGATAAAAGGCAACGCTACAAGAGGAAATACAGTAACTTATGGAGATTACGGTTTACAAGCGCTTGAAGGTGGCTGGATAACGGCGGTTCAAATAGAGGCTGCCAGGGTTGCTATGACAAGGTATATAAAGAGAGGCGGAAAAGTTTGGATAAAAATTTTCCCAGATAAACCTGTAACGGAAAAACCTGCAGAGACACGTATGGGTTCTGGTAAGGGATCACCTGAATACTGGGTAGCCGTAGTGAAGCCGGGAAGAGTGCTTTTTGAGATAGCTGGTGTAAATGAGGATGTTGCAAGGGAAGCTTTAAGATTAGCTAAGCACAAACTGCCTATAAAAACGAAGTTCGTAAAACGTGAAGAATTGGGTGGTGAAGAGAATGAAGGCTAAAGAGATTAGAGAATTGACAGACGAAGAATTATTGCAGAAGCTTTCCGATTTAAAGGGAGAACTTTTTAACCTTAGGTTTCAACTTGCCACTGGACAATTGGACAATCCTATGAGAGTTAGAGATGTCAGAAAGTCTATAGCAAGAATAAAGACGATCTTAAGAGAAAGAGAACTTGGCAAGTTGAATGCATAGAAAGGAGGATTTAAATTGGAAAGAGGCATGAGAAAAGTTAGAATAGGAAAAGTTGTCAGCAACAAGATGCAGAAGACGATAGTTGTTGCTGTAGAAGATAGAATAAGACATCCACTGTACAACAAGATAGTAAGACGTACGAAAAAGTTTAAGGCACACGATGAAAACAATCAATGTAATATTGGGGATATAGTTAAGATAATGGAAACTAGGCCTTTAAGCAAAGAAAAAAGATGGAGGCTTGTTGAGATAATTAAAAAGGCAGAATGACTGAAAGGAGGTATTTGAGATGATACAGCCTCAAACAATATTAAAAGTTGCAGACAATACTGGTGCTAAAGAGATTATGTGTATACATTTGATGGGTGGTTCAACGAGAAAATTCTCTAATATAGGTGATATAATAGTTGCTTCTGTCAAAAGTGCAACACCCGGAGGTGTTGTAAAAAAAGGCGATGTAGTAAAAGCTGTCATAGTTAGAACAAAGAAGGGCATTGCCAGAAAAGATGGTACGTATATAAGATTCGATGATAACGCTGCTGTTATAATAAAAGACGATTTGCAGCCAAGAGGAACTCGTATATTTGGACCAGTTGCCAGAGAATTAAGGGAAAAAGACTTTATGAAGATAATTTCACTTGCACCGGAAGTTCTATAAGGAGGTGTAACAATTGGAGAGAAAAAAACTTCACGTTAAAACAGGTGATATAGTCACAGTAATATCTGGGAAAGATAAAGGGAAAAAAGGCAAAGTTCTTAAAGCATTGCCAAAAGAAGGAAAGGTTTTAGTTGAAGGTGTAAATGTAGTAACAAAGCATAAAAGAGCAAGAAGTCCACAGGATCAAGGTGGAATAATACATCAAGAAGCACCTATCTTTGCATCTAAAGTAATGTTATACTGCAACAATTGCGGTAAAGGAGTCAGATATGGTGTTAAAATTCTTGCTGATGGTGAGAAGATAAGATACTGCAAAAAGTGTGGAGAGACATTGTAAGTGAAAGGAGGTTTATCATGGCAAGGCTTAGAGATAAATATGTAAATGAAGTAGTACCTGCTCTTATGGAGAAGTATTCTTACAAAAATATAATGCAAGTGCCGAAATTGGAGAAGATAGTTTTAAATATAGGACTTGGTGAAGCAAGAGAAAATCCTAAAGCGATTGAGGCAGCTTCAAATGATTTGGCTGTAATAACAGGTCAGAAGCCTGTGGTTACAAGAGCGAAGAAGTCAATAGCTAATTTTAAAATTCGTGCAGGCATGCCAATAGGTGTTAAAGTCACTTTAAGAGGCGAAAGAATGTATGAATTTGCAGATAAGCTGTTTAATGTAGCACTGCCAAGAGTTAGAGATTTCAGAGGACTTCCTACAAAATCTTTTGATGGTAGAGGAAATTACTCATTCGGCATAAAAGAGCAGCTTATATTCCCTGAGATAGATTATGACAAGATTGATAAAGTTAGAGGAATGGATATAATTTTTGTAACGACAGCAAAGAATGATGAAGAAGCGAGAACACTCTTGGAGCTTATGGGAATGCCGTTTGCTAAGTAAAGGAGGTATATAAATGGCCAGAAAGGCATTGATATTGAAGCAAAAAAAGACCCCTAAATTTAGTACAAGAGCTTATAACAGGTGTAAAATTTGTGGACGTCCACATGCATATATAAGAAAATATGGAATATGCCGTGTTTGCTTTAGAGAATATGCTCATCAAGGCATTATTCCAGGCGTAAAAAAGGCAAGCTGGTAAGAGGGGAGGTATTGAAATGACAGATCCAATCGCAGATATGCTTACACGTATAAGGAATGCAAACATAGTTAGACATGAAACAGTTGAAATACCAGCATCAAACACAAAAAGAGCGATAGCAATGATAATGCTTCGCGAAGGGTTTATTAAAGCAGTTGAGGAAATAGATGATGGTAAACAAGGTATATTAAAGATTACACTTAAATATGGACCAAATAAAGAAAGAGTAATATCAGGGCTTAAAAGGATAAGTAAACCGGGTTTAAGAGTTTATGCAAAAAGCAATGAAATTCCAAGAGTCTTAGGTGGTCTTGGTATGGCTATAATATCAACATCAAAAGGTATAATGACAGATAAAGAAGCTAAAAAAGAGGGTGTCGGAGGAGAAGTTCTCTGCTATATCTGGTAATTCTAAATAGGAGGTGTAAAGCGTGTCTAGAATAGGAAAACAACCAGTTGAAATACCAAAAGACGTAACAGTTACAGTAAACAACAATCACGTTGTAGTGAAAGGACCGAAAGGTACTCTTGAAAGAGATTTTCCAAATTTAGTTAATATAGCTGTCGAAGATAATAAAGTAATAGTAACGAGAAGCAGCGATGATAAAGAAGCAAGAGCTATGCATGGTACGACAAGAGCCTTGATTCAGAACATGGTAAAAGGTGTTAGCACAGGTTATGAGAAAAGCCTCGAGATCGTAGGAGTAGGTTATCGTGTTGCAAAGCAAGGGAAAAAGATAGTCTTAACTGTTGGATATTCACATCCTGTAGAAATTGAAGAAGAGCCAGGCATAGAGTTCGTTGTTGATGGAACAAACAAGATAACGGTAAAAGGCATTGATAAACAAAGAGTTGGTGAAGTGGCTGCGAACATAAGAAAGGTAAGACAACCAGATGCATACAAAGGAAAAGGCATAAGGTATGTTGGTGAATATGTAAGGCTTAAAGAAGGCAAAACAGGTAAGAAGTAAGGGGTGATAAAATGATATCAAAAATTGATAGGCAAATGACACGTAAAAGACGTCATCTTAGAGTTAGAAAAAAAATATCAGGGACAAGTGAAAGACCTAGACTTAGCGTGTACAAAAGTTTAAGCCATATATATGCACAATTAATTGATGATGTAAATGGAGTTACATTGGCCCATGCATCAACATTAGACCCCGAGCTTAAGAGTATTGCGAAGGGAGCTAACAAAGAGTCGGCAAAATTAGTAGGAAAGCTGATTGCTAAGAAGGCGATTGAAAAAGGAATAAAAGATGTTGTTTTCGATCGTGGCGGATATGTGTACCATGGTGTTGTAAAAGAATTAGCAGACGCTGCAAGAGAAGGCGGTTTGAATTTTTAATAAGGAGGGAAATCATGGCTCGTATTGATATATCGAATCTTGACTTAAAAGAGAGAGTTGTAAGCTTAAATCGTGTTGCTAAAGTAGTCAAAGGTGGAAGAAATTTTAGATTTAGTGCAACGGTAGTTGTTGGAGATCCTGATAAAGGGTATGTAGGAGTAGGAACTGGAAAATCTGCAGAAATTCCTGAAGCAATCAGAAAAGCTGTAGAGGATGCAAAAAAACACTTGATCAAAGTTCCTATAGTAGGTACAACAATTCCACATGACGCTGTTGGAGTTTTTGGAGCAGGAAAGGTTTTGTTAAAACCAGCAAAGGAAGGTACAGGAGTTATCGCCGGGGGACCTGTGCGTGCAGTTCTTGAGTCAGCGGGCATTAAAGATATTTTGACAAAATCTTTGGGTTCAGCCAACTCTACAAACATGGTATATGCTACAATTGAAGGTTTGAAATCATTAAAAACTGCTGAAGAAGTTGCTAAATTGCGCGGAATTCCTGTTGAGCAATTGCTTGGATAGGAGGATTGAAATGGCAAAATTAAAAGTGACATTAGTTAGAAGCACAATAGGACGTCAGAAGTCACAAATAGATACAGTTAGAGCGTTGAAATTAGGAAAAATAGGCAGTAGCTCGGTTTTAGATGATATACCACAAGTAAGAGGAATGATAAACAAGGTTAGACATCTGGTCAAAGTTGAAGAAGTAAATGAATAGGAGGTGTAGACGTTGAGACTTCATGATTTAAAACCTGCAGAAGGTTCAAGAAAGGAAAGAAAAAGAGTTGGAAGAGGCATAGGTTCAGGCTTAGGAAAAACATCAGGTCGCGGACATAAAGGCCAAAAGGCAAGAAGTGGTGGAAATATTAGACCAGGCTTTGAAGGTGGACAGATGCCTTTGACAAGGCGTTTACCAAAAAGAGGGTTTACTAACATATTTAAAAAGGAATACGCTATCGTCAACTTAAGCCTGCTTGATAATTTTGAAGATGGAACTGTTGTAACTCCAGAGCTCTTAATCGAGAGAGGAATTATCAAAAAAGTTAAAGACGGTGTCAAGATTTTGGGTTCGGGCGATCTCAGCAAAAAATTAACTGTAAAAGCACACAAGTTCAGCAAATCTGCTATAGATAAGATAGAATCAATAGGGGGAAAGGCAGAGGTGATATAAATGCTAAACAGCCTTGTCAATGCTTGGAAAGTTGCAGACATTAGAAAGAAGATAATATACACAGTTTTAATGCTTTTGGTTTTTAGACTTGGATCACATATACCAGTTCCTGGTATTGATCCAAATCAAATCAAAAACATACTTGGACAAGGAACGCTTTTCGGGTTTTTTGATATAATTTCAGGCGGTGCATTCCGTGATTTTACAATATTCGCTATGAGTATTATTCCTTACATCAATGCATCAATCATTATGCAGCTATTGACTATAGCGATACCTTCATTGGAGCAAATGGCGAAGGAAGGCGAAGAAGGCAGAAAGAAGATTGCGCAATACACTCGCTATATGACAGTTGTATTGGCATTAATTCAGGCTATAGGTATGACTATAGGACTTAGAAGTGCGGTTATTCAACCTAATTTCTTAAATTTGACGATTATCGTATTGACATTGACAGCAGGTACATCCTTCTTGATGTGGCTTGGTGAGAGAATAACAGAAAATGGTGTTGGTAATGGCAGTTCGCTCATAATCTTCGCTGGTATTCTGGCCAGAATACCAAATATGGTATACACTACTGTGCAATACGTTGGTGCGGGAACTGCAAATATATTTGGTGCAATAGCCTTTTTGATCGTGATACTTGTGATGGTTGTCTCAATCATTCTGATGTCTGAAGGGCAAAGGAGAATACCTGTCCAATATGCAAAAAGAGTAGTAGGTCGTAAAGTATACGGAGGACAATCAACACACATACCGATAAGAATAAACATGGCTGGTGTAATTCCTCTAATATTTGCACTATCACTTCTGCAATTTCCCCAGCAGATAGCTACGTTTTTTCCAAAATCAGCATTTTACGCTTTTACAGAAAAATGGCTTGGAACGAATGGTTGGATATATAATATATTAAATGTTCTCCTTATAATTTTCTTTACCTACTTCTACACTGCGATAATATTTAATCCTATTGAGATTTCTGACAACATGAAAAAATATGGTGGTTTTATTCCGGGAATTAGACCTGGAAAACCGACAACGGATTTCATTACAAGAGTAATGAACAGAGTAACTTTTGTGGGATCAATATTCTTAGCATTAGTTGCAGTGCTTCCTGTAATAATGATGAACGCGACTGGTTTACAGTTGTACTTTGGCGGTACGGCATTGTTGATTGCTGTTGGTGTAGCACTAGAAACAATGAAGCAGATAGAAGGACAGCTCATAATGCGTAACTACCAGGGATTCTTGAGATAGTCAGGGGGAGAATATATGAGAATCATATTGTTAGGACCACCTGGAGCTGGAAAAGGGACACAGGCGGAAAGTATAACTAGGGATTATAAAATACCTCATATTTCAACTGGCGATATCTTTAGGTATAACATTAAGAACAACACAGAACTTGGCAAATTAGCAAAACAGTATATTGATAAGGGATTGTTGGTGCCAGATGATGTGACAAACAGGATAGTCGAAGATAGATTATCAAAAGACGATTGTAAAGAGGGCTTTCTACTTGATGGATATCCAAGAAATGTCTCTCAAGCAGAAGCTCTTGATAGATACTTAGGTGAAAGGAATCTAAAAATTGATAATGTAATAAATATTGTTGTTGATAGAGATGAATTAGTAAAAAGGTTAAGTGGCAGGAGAGTTTGTCCATCTTGCGGTGCCACATATCACATTTTTACAAAACCGCCTAAAGTTGAAGGGATTTGCGATAACTGCGGTGAAAAACTGATACAAAGAACGGACGATAACATCGATTCTGTTTTAAAGCGATTGGAAGTTTATGAAGATGAAACAAAACCACTTGTTGAATACTACGGCAATTTAAACTTGATACGGAATATCAATGGAAATAAACCTGTTAATGAAGTTTATGAGGAGATACAGGCATTAATAGGAGACGAAGTTTAATGATATACATTAAATCAGATAGTGAAATTGCTTTGATGCGATATGCTGGTAAGGTCACAGGAGAAGTTCTGAATTTGCTGGAAAAGTATATTAAGCCGGGGATAACGACAAAAGAACTGGATGAAATTGCCGAAGAATACATCCGAAGCAAGGATTGCCAGCCGGCTTTTAAAGGTCTTTATGGATTTCCTGCGACAATATGCGCATCGATTAATGACGAAGTTGTTCACGGAATACCAGGTTTAAGAAAGCTTAAGGAAGGCGATATTATAAGTATAGATACTGGTGCAATTTACCGTGGATTTAATGGTGATGCAGCGAGGACTTTTGCTGTTGGGAAAATCAGTGATAATCTTCAAAAATTGATAGATGTCACAAAGCAAAGTTTCTTCGAAGGTATAAAAATGGCAACTGAACAGCACAGGTTATCTGATATATCAAATGCTATACAATCATACGTTGAGAAAAATGGGTTTTCGGTTGTTAGGGAATATGTAGGACATGGAATAGGCAAGAAAATGCATGAAGATCCACAGATACCCAACTATGGTCCACCTGGAAGGGGTCCAAAGTTGAGGTACGGCATGACCCTGGCAATCGAACCTATGGTCAACGAAGGTAAGTATAATGTAAAGATAAAAGAAAATAATTGGACAGTTGTAACAGTTGATGGAAGTGCTTCTGCACACTATGAAAACACGATAGTCATAACAAAAGGTGAGCCCGAAATCTTGACATTAGTGTAAGAGGTGAATTTAATGGATGATACCTCAATAGGCCGAATAGTCAAATCAAAAGCTGGGAGAGATAAGGATAGAGTCTTTATAATTGTTGGAGTTGCCGACGAAAAACATGTGTTAATTTCTGATGGCGAGTTAAGAAAAATTGAAAAGCCTAAGAAAAAGAAATTGATTCATCTTCAGAAGTACAATGAAGTGAACGAAAAAATAAGAGAGAAAATATTGATTGGTCAGACTGTTACAAATGCTGAAATAATTGAAGCTTTAAAACAGTTTAAGTGTGAAGAATAAGGAGGGTATGATATCCTTGGCAAAGGATGATGTTATCGAAGTAGAAGGTAAAGTAATAGAAGCTTTACCAAATGCAATGTTTCAGGTGGAACTTGATAATGGACATAGAATTTTGGCGCATATCTCTGGCAAACTTAGGATGAATTTTATCAGGATTCTACCAGGGGACAGAGTTACGCTTGAATTATCCCCATATGATTTGACAAGAGGAAGAATTGTATGGCGCGGTAAGTGATAAGGAGGTATAATAATGAAGGTAAGACCATCGGTAAAACCGATTTGCGAAAAATGTAAAGTTATAAAAAGAAAAGGTAAAGTAATGATAATTTGTGAGAATCCTAAACACAAGCAAAAACAAGGTTAGGAGGTGTAAAGATGGCGAGAATTGCTGGCATTGATTTACCTAGAGAAAAACGTGTTGAAATAGGATTGACTTATATTTACGGCATAGGACGTTCTCGTTCAAACGAGATATTGGCTAAAGCTGGCGTTAATCCAGATACAAGAGTTAAAGATCTCACAGAGGATGAAGTGTCAAGATTAAGAGATATAATTGACAAAGAGTATAAAGTCGAAGGTGATTTAAGAAGAGAAGTTTCTTTGAATATAAAGAGGCTTATTGATATAGGATGCTATAGAGGGATAAGGCATAGAAAGGGTTTGCCAGTGCGCGGTCAAAGGACAAGGACAAATGCTCGTACGAGAAAAGGTCCTAAAAAGACTGTTGCTAAGAAGAAGAAATAATAAGGAGGGAAATTATGGCAAAAAAAGTTAAAAGAACAGCAAAACGTCGTGAACGCAAAAATGTTGAACGTGGAGCAGCACACATTCATTCAACATTTAATAATACAATAGTTACGTTGACAGATATGGCTGGCAATGCTTTGGCTTGGTCAAGTGCAGGAACATTAGGTTTTAAAGGTTCAAGAAAATCTACACCGTATGCTGCACAAATGGCAGCAGAAACAGCAGCAAAAGCCGCAATGGAACATGGACTCAAGACTGTGGATGTATTTGTCAAAGGACCAGGTGCAGGTAGAGAGGCAGCCATAAGAGCTTTACAGGCTGCTGGTTTAGAAGTAAGTCTTATAAAGGACGTCACACCTATTCCACATAATGGGTGCAGACCACCTAAGAGAAGAAGAGTGTAAGGAGGTGCAATGATGGCAAGATACACAGAATCTACATGTAAATTGTGCCGCAGGGAAGGCATGAAATTATTTTTGAAAGGCGATAAATGTTATACTGAAAAATGTCCTTTTGCGAGAAGGCCATATGCTCCTGGACAACATGGACAGAACAAGAAAAAGCTTACAAACTATGGTACACAGTTGAGGGAAAAACAAAAATTAAGAAGGTATTATGGAGTTCTGGAGAGACAATTTGAAAGGTATTTTGAAGAAGCAGAGAGAATGAAGGGTATTACAGGTGATAATTTGTTGCAGCTTCTCGAGAGAAGACTTGATAATGTAGTTTACAGATTGTCAATAGCATCTTCAAGGGCACAAGCAAGGCAATTTGTATCACATGGCCATATTCTTGTTAATGGCAAGAAGGTCGATATACCTTCATATTTAGTGAAAGCTGGAGATGTAGTATCTGTAAAAGACAGCAGCAAATCATTAGATGTTATTAAGAATAATGTAGAGGCTTCTACTAATATACCTGATTGGTTAGATTTCAATAGGGATTCATTAGAGGGTAAAGTTTTATCTCTGCCAACAAGAGAGCATATAGATTTGCCAATTGAAGAGCATTTGATTGTTGAATTGTATTCAAGGTAATAATCGGTTACCCTCGTAAGATTAAAAAAAGGAGGGTTTAAATGGTGATTGAAATAGAAAAGCCAAAAATTGAGATAGTGGAGCAATCCAATGATGACACGTATGCTAAGTTTGTCATTGAACCACTTGAGCGTGGTTATGGAATAACACTTGGCAACTCTTTGCGCCGTATGCTTTTATCGTCACTTCCAGGTGCCGCAGCAAAGACGATAAAAATAGATGGTGTACTGCATGAATTTTCTACAGTACCAGGCGTAAAGGAGGACGTTACTGAGATCATACTTAATTTAAAAGAGTTGGCAGTGAAATTATATACAGACGAACCAAAGATAGTTAGAATTGAAGCAGAAGGCAAAGGAGAAGTCACAGCGGGAGATATAATATCTGACGGCGATGTTGAAATAATGAATCCAGATCTTCATATTGCTACGCTTAGCGATAATGGCAAGTTGAACATGGAGATTGAGTTAGTAAAAGGCAAAGGATATGTTCCATCAGATAAGAATAAAGAACCGAATCAGCCGATAGGCATTATTCCGGTTGACTCCATATTTACTCCAGTTAAAAAGGTAAGCTATAGCGTAGAAAATACGCGTGTTGGACAGGTTACAGATTATGACAAGCTTACAATGGAAGTATGGACAAATGGAACAATAAGTCCTAAAGAAGCTATAAGTTTAGCTGCTAAAATATTGATCGATCATTTTAACTTGTTTACTTCATTTGCAGACAATTATAACGATATGGAAGTTTTGGTTGAGAAGTCAGAGAAAAAGACGGATAAACCGCTTGATATGACGATCGAAGAACTTGATCTTTCTGTACGGTCATATAACTGCCTTAAAAGAGCAGGAATTAATACTGTTCAAGATTTAGTTCAAAAGACGGAAGAAGAAATGATGAAAGTTAGAAATCTCGGCAAGAAATCATTAGTTGAAGTCGAACAAAAGCTGAAAGCTTTAGGACTATCATTGCAAAAGAGTGAAGAGTAAGGAGGGCAGATAATGGGTTACAGAAAATTAGGTCGACCACATGACCAAAGAAGAGCTATGTTAAGAAACCTTACAACCAGCTTTTTGAACTATGGAAGAATCCAAACTACAGAAGCTAGAGCCAAAGAAGTAAGAAGCATAGCTGAAAAGATGATTACTCTTGGAAAAAGGGGCGATTTGCACTCAAGAAGACAAGCTTTGGCTTATTTAACTGATGAGACAGTAGTAAAGAAATTATTTGATGAGATTGCTCCAAAATATTCAGAAAGAAATGGCGGGTACACAAGAATATTGAAACTTGGTCCTCGTAGAGGCGATGCGGCTCCGCTGGTTATCTTAGAACTTATTTAGGCTCAAAAGGGGTTAAGTTAGACAAAACTTAACTCCTATTTTAATAGTTTTTGCCAATTAGTTTTGGTCTTTAAAGAAGGTGGTCGTTTGAAAAAAATAATTATGGTAAAAGACCTTACATTTGTTTATGATGCCGGCAGCGACGAAAACAGCAAAAAGATAGTATTGGATGGCTTGAATATAGACATTGATGAAGGAAAGTTTATTGCGATTATTGGTCACAATGGGTCAGGAAAATCAACGCTGGCAAAACATTTCAATGCGCTTTTGATTCCAACAGAAGGCGATGTATACGTCAATGGAATGAACACAAAAGATGCATCCCATTTATGGGATATAAGGCAGACAGCAGGTATGGTATTTCAGAATCCAGATAATCAGTTAGTAGCAACGATTGTTGAAGAAGATGTGGCTTTTGGGCCTGAGAACCTTGGAATAGATCCAAAAGAAATTCGAGAAAGAGTGGATTTTGCATTAAACGCAGTCGATATGTACAAATACAGAGAGTTTGCTCCACACATGCTTTCGGGAGGCCAAAAACAGAGGATAGCCATTGCAGGAGTTATAGCAATGAAACCACAATGTATAATATTAGATGAGCCTACGGCTATGTTAGATCCAAAGGGCAGAAAAGAAGTCATAAATACAATACAGAAGCTTAATAGAGAAAATGGAATCACCATCATATTGATTACACACTATATGGAAGAAGCTGTGCTTGCTGACAGAGTAATTGTGATGGATAATGGTAAAATTGCATTGGATGGAACACCTAAAGATGTATTTAAAGAAGTAAAAATTCTTAAAGATTTAGGTCTCGATGTTCCTCAAGTTACAGAGTTAGCCTACAAGTTAAAACAAGATGGGATAGATATTCCTACAGAAATATTAACTGTAGATGAGATGGTGAGGTTTATATGTCAATACAAGTAGAAAATATTTCTTTCGTATACAATGAAGGCACGCCGTTTGAATCCATTGCACTGAAAGATGTAAGTTTTACAATAGAAGATAATGAATTTGTTGGAATAATAGGACATACAGGCTCTGGAAAATCTACTCTTATTCAGCATTTGAATGGTCTTTTAAAACCAACTTCGGGCAGGATCATTGTGAATGGCATCGATATAACAACGAAAAAGGATTTAAAAGACATTAGAAAAGAAGTAGGCATAGTATTTCAATATCCGGAACATCAACTTTTTGAAGAAACAATATACAAGGATATTGCCTTTGGACCGTCGAATTTAGGACTTTCAGACGATGAAATAGAAAAAAGAGTATATGATGCTATGAAGATAGTAGGACTTGATATAAAAATAAAAGACATGTCTCCATTTGAATTATCAGGTGGAGAAAGAAGACGGGTAGCAATTGCAGGAGTATTGTCTATGATGCCAAAAATTTTGATATTGGATGAGCCAACTGCAGGGCTTGATCCGAGAGGTCGCGACGAAATTCTCTATCAAATAAAGCAGATTCATCAAATGTATAAAATGACTACGATACTTGTCTCACATAGTATGGAAGACATAGCAAAATTGGTGAACAAAATCATTGTAATGCACGATGGCACAGTTTCGTTGATAGGTACTCCTAAAGAAGTTTTTAAACATGTTGAAAAACTTGAGAAGATAGGACTTGGCGTGCCGCAAATCACATATCTTATAAGAGAATTAAGGAAAAATGGAATAGATCTTCCTGATGACATTTTGACAGTCGATGAAGCTAAGAAACATATATTGGAGTACCTTAGGGGTGTTGATAATGCTTAAAAATATAACTATCGGTCAATATATACCTGGCGATACATTCATACACCGTTTAGATCCCAGAGTAAAGATAATATTATCCGTAGTATTCATTATTTTGCTATTTATAATCACAAACTTTTCTGGCTATATTTTTATTCTGTTATTTTTGCTGTTAAGCGTATTTGTTTCAAAAATACCAATAAGTTATATCTTTAAAGGGTTAAAGCCAATTCTTGTGATTTTAATATTAACTGTTGGATTGAATGTATTTTTTACTCCCGGTGGAACATATCTTGCCTCAATAGGTCCGCTTAAGATAACTTCAAATGGAGTAAGATTAGCTTTATTTATGGGGCTAAGGCTTATATTTTTGATAGTTGGCACATCGCTCTTAACATTGACGACATCCCCGATTGCCCTTACAGATGGGATAGAAAACCTCTTAACGCCATTTAAATCTATTGGATTACCTGCCCACGAATTAGCAATGATGATGACAATAGCACTGAGATTCATACCGACACTGCTTGAAGAAACAGATAAAATAATGAAAGCTCAGATGGCCAGAGGTGCCGACTTTGAAAGTGGCAATTTAGTTAAAAGAGCTAAAAATTTGATTCCGCTATTGGTGCCTTTATTTATCAGCGCTTTTAGGAGAGCTGATGAACTCGCAGTGGCAATGGAAGCAAGGTGCTATAGAGGTGGAATCAATAGGACAAAGTTAAAGCAATTAAAAGTAAGCAATAGAGATTATGTAGCAATTTTGTTGACAGCGATTCTTGTTGGAATAATAATATGGAATAGATTTTGGCCATGGTGATAGCTAAATGAGAAACATAGTTTTGGTTATAGAATACGATGGAACAAATTATCATGGTTGGCAGATCCAAAAAAATGCTGTTACAGTTCAAGAAGTCATAACGAAAGCAATAAAAAAAATAACATCAGAGGATGTAAACTTAATTGGTTCCAGCAGGACAGATGCTGGAGTTCATGCCCTAAATCAAGTTGCCAACTTCATATCTAACTGTAATATACCTCTATCAAAAATGCCTAATGCACTAAATAGTGTGCTTCCAAAAGACATAGTTATTAAAAATGCTTATGAGGCAGATATGGACTTTCATTCCAGATATTCTGCCAAAGGTAAAAGGTATAAATACATCATATACAACAGAAAATTTAATTCACCTGTATATAGAAATTATAGCTGGCATATAAGCGATGAATTAGATTTAGATAAAATGATTGAATCATTGACATATTTGAAAGGGACACACGATTTTTCGGCTTTTAAATCCAGTGGAAGCAGTGTAAAAGATTCTATAAGAACCGTAAGAGATATTTCACTTAGAAAAAATGATTTTAATGTAGAGTTTGAGATTGAAGCGGATGGATTTTTATACAACATGGTCAGAATAATCGTTGGAACGATTGTGGATGTGGGGATAGGTAAGATTAATCCTATTCACGTCAAAGAAATTTTAGAATCAAAAGATCGATGCATGGCGGGGAAAACTGCACCACCACAAGGATTGTTTTTAACTAAAATATACTATTGACATGGGTGATGCTGTGGATTAAAATTATATTATGTAAAATTATGCCCCGTTTATTGAAGATATGTTACTTAAGTATAAGTTTCTTAAGGAGGTAAAATATAGTGAAGTCATTCGTGCCAAAAAAGAATGAAGTAGAGAGAAAATGGTATGTCATAGATGCCGAAGGGAAAGTGTTAGGCAGATTAGCTAGCCAAGTTGCAAAGATTTTGTCTGGTAAAAATAAACCGATATATTCACCCAGTGTTGATACAGGTGATTTTGTTATAATTGTCAATGCAGACAAAGTCGTATTGACAGGTAAAAAATTAGAGCAAAAGTACTTTAAATATTACACAGGGCATCCTGGTGGACTTAAATTAATACAGTACAAGACTTTAATGAGAACAAAACCTGAAAAAGCTATCATGAGAGCTGTAAAAGGAATGCTTCCAAAAAACAAATTAGGAAGGCAAATGATAAAAAAATTAAAAGTTTATACTGGTCCTGAACATAAGCATGAAGCACAGAAACCAGAGAAACTTGACATATAAGGAGGGAATAGGTAATGGCTGCTATCCAATTTTTTGGTACAGGTAGAAGAAAAACATCTGTTGCACGTGTTAGGTTAGTCCCAGGGAAAGGCAACATAATCATAAATGGTAGATCTCTTGATGACTATTTTGGATTGGACACTTTAAAATACACGGTCAGACAACCTCTTATTTTGACTGAAAACATCGATAAATTTGACGTAATTGCTAAAGTTGAAGGCGGTGGATTATCGGGCCAAGCTGGTGCAATTAGATTAGGCATTACAAGGGCATTGATGAAAGCTGACAATGAATTAAGACCGATTCTTAAGAAAGCTGGGTTTGTGACAAGAGATCCAAGGATGAAAGAGAGAAAGAAATACGGTCTCAAGAAAGCAAGAAAAGCACCACAATTTTCAAAGAGATAAAAAAAGCGCTATATGCGCTTTTTTTAGTTTAAAATTAAAATAATGAAGAAAAAAGAAGCAAATTAATGAAATCTTAAAATATCTTTATATAATAAGCGAAAAACACGTATTTTGCGGGTAAAAAATATTTGATATAAGCTAATTAATGTGATATATTAATACCTGTCACTGCGAGTGCAAAAGAAAAGAAAAAAGCAGTTGACAGAGAGAAGATAATGTGGTAATATAGACGATGTCGCGGAAAGCGGCGAGGGAAATGAACCTTGAAAACCGAACAGTGAGATAAAAGAGCAAAGGATATAAACATGAGAGTTTGATCCTGGCTCAGGACGAACGCTGGCGGCGTGCCTAACACATGCAAGTCGAGCGATCCGGCACTCAAC
>NZ_JBPODR010000031.1:0-21816 GCF_051201035.1 Thermoanaerobacterium thermosulfurigenes | reverse complement strand
TGAACAAAAGATTTCCGGTGGCAATAGCGGAGGTTAAAAACCCGTTCCCATACCGAACACGGAAGTGAAGCCCTCCAGCGCCGATGGTACTGATTTCTCGGGAGAGTAGGTCGCTGCCGGTAAAAATTTCATATATTAGCCCCCTAAGCAAAACTCCTTAAATAGGAGTTTTTAATTTTTATATTGACAAGTTAGAAAACCTATACGAATATAGAAGTAGAATAAAATTTAAATTTGCTTAGGAGGAGTGTTTATGAAAAAGTTTGCTTGTGGTGTAGATCTTGGTGGTACAAAGATAAATACTGGCATTATGGACGCTGATGGAAATATTTTGTGCAATGTAAAAGTACCTACAGAGGCAGATAAAGGGCCTCAACACGTTATAAACAATATAAAGAAAAGCATAATAGAATCTTTGAATAAGTTGAATATAGATGTTAGTCAGATTACAGGCATTGGGATAGGTGCTCCAGGACCTTTGAATGCAGATAGAGGCGTGGTGGAATGTCCTCCTAATCTACCAGGATGGATTGACATCCCATTGGTGGACATATTAAAGAGAGATTTTGATACGGAGATAAAACTTAACAACGATGCTAATGCTGCTGCACTTGCTGAATATTTATTTGGTGCTGGACAAGGAATAAATAATATTGTTTATATGACTGTAAGCACAGGTATCGGTGGTGGTGCGATAATTGATGGGAAATTGTACAATGGTGCAAATTCAAATGCTGCTGAGATTGGACATCACACTATAAATTTTGACGGGCCTAGATGGTGCAACTGTGGCAATCCTGGGTGTTTAGAGTCGTATGCTTCTGGCACATCATTAGTTAAATTTGCAAAAAAGCATATAGAATCTGGAAGAGATACTATTCTCAAAGACAAACCTTCAGGTGAATTAAAAGCAGAAGATATTTTTGATGCTGCAAAATCTGGTGATAAATTGGCTTTAGAGCTTATTGAGAATGAAGCATTTTATTTGGGAATAGGTATTGTAAACATAATGGCATTTTATAACCCGGAACTTATAATAATAGGTGGCGGATTGTCAAGCCAATGGGATGTCTTGTATGACAAAATGATGAGGACAGTTGACGAAAGAGCATTAAAGCCAAATAGGCAGATTTGCAAAGTTGTTAAAGCGAAGCTTGGTGGAAATGTGGGGCTTATAGGTGCAGCATCGCTGGTACTATAAGGAGGAAAAAATGGATAGATGTCCTTGGTGTCTCAAAGATGAAATATACATAAAATATCACGATACAGAGTGGGGCGTACCAGTACACGACGACAGGATTCACTTTGAATTTTTAGTGTTGGAATCGGCACAGGCGGGATTAAATTGGCTTACGATCCTTAAAAAAAGAGATAATTACAGAAAGGCATATAGAGGATTTGACCCACAAAAAGTTTCGCTCTTTGATGAGAAAAAGGTGCAGGAGCTTTTAAATGACGTTGGCATTATTCGCAATAAAAGAAAAATAGAATCATCTATAGCAAACGCTAAGGCCTTTTTAGAAATTCAAAGAGAATTTGGTAGTTTTGATACGTATATTTGGAGTTTCACTGATGGAAGGCCTATCATAAATTATTGGGAAAGCATTGACGAAGTACCTGCTAAAACATCATTATCTGATAAGATAAGTAATGATCTTAAAAAAAGAGGGTTTAAATTTGTGGGATCCACAATAATATATTCACACATGCAAGCGATTGGAATTGTAAATGACCATATAACATCGTGTTTCAGACATAAGGAGCTATTGCAATTTAACTCGTAAAAAATACATGCAGGGCTTGGTGCAAAATGCACTTAGACCTGCCTTTTTTTATTCTTAAAATAATATAATGTTAATAAGAAAGCGTATAGATACTGGTTACTATGGAAATAATTATATTAGAATATTATGAAAGATGGTGTAGCATATGGAAAGCATGTTAAAAACTAAAAAATGCTTTATATGCAATCATGAAAAGACAGACGGTATCGATGTATTGGGAGAATTTTTATGCAATGACTGCCAGAAAATAATCGCTCACATATCTCCAGATGATGCAAAGTACGAATATTACAGAAAAAAGATGATAGATATCTGGCGCAACTACAAAAAAGATTTTGAATATGAGGACTGTTGAAATATGTCCTCATATTTTTTATAGGCAATAATTAGTGTTATATGGTATTATATATGTATAATACGTGAAAAGGTGATAAAATTGACAGCACCGCTTTATGAAGCATTGATTAAATATGTTGAAGACGGTACAATGCCATATCATATGCCGGGCCACAAAGAAGGGAAAATTATTTCCCGGAAATACATAGAAAACATTGCTAAAATAGATGTGACAGAAGTTCCTGGGACAGACAATCTTCACGATCCACATGGACCGATTTTAGAAGCAGAAAGACTTGCTGCCAAAGCATTTGGAGCTAAATCATCTTTCTTTCTTGTCAATGGAACTACGTGTGGAATATATGCAGCAATGTCATCAGTCTTGAATGATGGTGATATGGTAGTTGTTCAAAGGAATTCTCATAGATCTGTCTATAATGGATTGATACTTACTGGTGCTATACCAATTTATATAGAACCGCTTATGGACGATGAAGATGCCATAGCTATGGGTATATCCATAGATGAACTTGAAAAGCTCCTTATAAAACATAAGAACGTAAAGGCAGTGGTCATTACATATCCAAATTATTATGGTTTTTGTGTCGATATAAATAAAGTGGTGGATTTGGTTCATAAATACGACAAGGTATTGATAGTAGACGAGGCACATGGGGCCCATTTTGCATTTTCTGATAGATTGCCATTATCGGCATCTAAAGCTGGTTCAGATATTGTGATTGAAAGTGTTCACAAAACTTTGCCTGCATTTACGCAAAGCTCAATTTTGCATGTGAATACAGATAGGATAGATATTGATAGATTAAGGTTTTACTTAAGCCTTTATCAATCAACATCTCCTTCTTATATTTTGATGACATCAATTGATTTAGCCAGAGATTTTATGGAGAGGGAAGGCAAAGCATTGCTTGATAAATGTTTAGATCTATCGATTCAAGCAAGAAGGCTTATCAATGAGATAGACGGTGTAAGGTGTATTGGCGATGATGTCATAGGCAAGTACGGAATTTACGATTACGATGCTACAAAGCTTACTATCAATGTAAGTGGACTTGGCATATCCGGCAGTGTGGCGGAAAGTATACTGCGAGAAAAATTCAACATTCAGATGGAAATGTCTGACTACAGAAATATACTTGCCATAATGACTGTAGCTGATGATGAAGCATCGTTTGACAAGCTAATAGAGTCTGTCAAAGGTCTTTCAGAGTACAAAAGGAACGAAAAATTAAGCTATTTTGATGGCAACGGTTGCCCAGAAATTCCTGAAATGGCTATGAAGCCAAAAGATGCGGTAAATAAAGAGTATAGATATGTAAGCATGGATGATGCTGTAGGCATGGTTTCACTTGATTATGTAATTCCATATCCACCGGGTGTTCCGCTTTTATGTCCGGGTGAACTCATAAAAAAAGATATGGTACAATATATAAAATTACTATATAATATAGGTATAAAGGTTATTGGCATTGATAATTTAAAAATACGGGTGTGTAAATAATGTACAAAGGAAAACTCATAACGTTTGAAGGAATAGATGGCAGTGGGAAAACTACGCAAATAAATCTGCTTAAAAAATACCTTTTGGAGATTGGACGAGATATTGTTGTTTTAAGAGAGCCTGGAGGTACAGCAATAGGCGAGAAAATCAGAGAAATACTTCTTGACAAAAAAAACAATATAGTTCCATCTGCGGAAGCACTTCTTTATGCAGCATCTCGGGCAGAGCTTGTAAAGGAAGTGATAATACCGTCATTAAATGATGGGAAAATAGTGATTTTGGACAGATTTGTTGACAGCTCAATTGTATACCAAGGATATGCGAGAGGACTTGGTGTAGAGGTTGTAGAGGAGATTAACAGTATTGCCATAGATGGACTTGTACCTGATTTAACTGTGTACTTAGATATAAAGCCTAAAGATACCTTAATGAGAATCGACAGAAGAAAAGACAAGGATCGCTTGGAGATAGAAGATGCAGAATTTCATGAAAAAGTCTATGCGGGATATATGAAGCTTATTAAGTCAAAACCAGGCAGGTATTTTATTGTAGATGCTACGCATGATATTTACTATATACAAAAGGTTATAATTGATGAAGTAAGCAAAATCATTTAAGGAGGGGAAAAAAGTGAAACTGATTTTTGCCATAGTACAAGACGAAGACGTAAGAAGACTTATGGATGGACTTACAGAAAAAGGGTTCAGCTTTACAAGAGTTGCTTCTACGGGTGGATTTTTAAGATCTGGCAATACGACACTTATGATAGGTGTAGAGGATGATAAGCTGGATGATGCTATTGAAGTGATTGAAAAGAAGTGTAAAACGAGGGACAGAATAATCACATCTCCGACTCCTATGGGAGGAGCCACTGATATATTTATACCGCAGCCTGTTGAAGTCTCTATCGGTGGAGCTACAGTTTTTGTCATCGATGTAGAAAAATTTTTCAGGATATAGGTGTTTTTTATGAAGATACAAGAGATAAATTCCAATAAAATAATGACAGGCTATGAAAAAGATGATAGAAGTGAAAGGACTTCTGCCTTAAAATTTGAAGACATCTTTGACAGCGAAATAAGCAAAGTAGAAGAAAGCATGTTAAATAAGATGCTTAATGATATTGATGATGCTGCTGAAAAATTGAAAGAGGAAATGAACTTGGATAACCTTATGGTTTACAAGAGAAAAGTTAAAGAGTTCTTGCAGAAGTCTTTAAATGGCATGTTTCAAAAAAGCAAGAAGGAATCAATAAATCTAAACGGACGAAAAAAAATCTACACTATTGTTGAAAAAGTAAATGATAAACTTGAGATTATGACGAAGGAGTTTTTAGAGGGAAACAAGAAGAATCTTGATATTTTAAGCGCTATTGAGGAGATCAGGGGATTGTTGATAGATATATATTCGTAGGTGAAGCTTCATGCACAAAATTTACGGTCACAAAAACATTTTAGAATTGTTTAATAAAATTATAAATTCAGGGAAAATAGCAAATGCATACCTTTTTGTTGGAGAAAGTGGGTTGGGCAAAGAATACATGGCAAAGTATTTTGCCATGATGGTAAATTGTGTTAAAAGTCCTAAGCCATGCTTCAGTTGCCATTCATGCGTTCAATTTGTATCAGGCAATCACCCTGATATTTTCTTTATAGAGCCTGATGGAAGCTCAATAAAAGTGGATACATTGAGAAATACTGTCATAAGCAATGCCTATATTAAACCGTATAATTCATACAAAAAGATTTTCATAATAAAAGAAGCAGAGAAAATGACAGAGCAATCTCAAAATAGCATTCTCAAGACTTTAGAGGAACCTCCTTTGCACGTTTTATTCATATTGACAGCGTCTAAAATGGATGGCCTTTTACCTACAATTGTATCAAGATGCGAGACAATAAGGTTTAATAGAGAGTCGGATGATGTTATAGAGGATTATCTTGTAAATGAGAAAAACGTCAATGCAAGTGAAGCTAAAAAAATTTCATCTGTTGCTTGCGGCAACTATGGCAAGGCGGATTTGTTGACTGATGAGAAGTATTCAATTATAAGGAATGAAGTCTGGGATGTATTGGAAAGCTTATTAAAAAGCGACAGGGCTTTAAGGCTTGATAGATTTAGATTTTTCGATGAAAACAGAGAAATGATTGATGATGTAATTGATATAATGCTTTCTTACGTAAGGGATATTATGGTTTTAAACTTTAGTGATGAAAGAAGCGTTATAAACAAAGATATGATAGATAAACTTAAAGCAATTTCAAATGATTTGACAGGGCCTAAGCTTAATAATATAATAAATGAGATAGAAGATCTTATATTCAATCTTAAGACAAACGTCAATTATCAAATGGCCATTGAAAAATTTCTCTTAAGCATTTAGGAGGTTTTATTTTGTATACAGTTGTAGGAGTTCGGTTTAAAAAAGCCGGTAAGATATATTACTTCGATCCAGGTGATTTGCCTATAAATGTAGGTGATAATGTCATAGTGGAGACAGCCAGGGGAGTAGAGTTTGGTGAAGTCGTGGTAGGCAAACGAGAGGTTGACGACGATGAGATTATAGCTCCACTTAAGATGGTTCTTAGGATTGCGACAGATGAGGACTATGAGCATTACAAGGAGAATAGAGCCTGTGAAGCGGAAGCATTCGGAGTTTGCTTGGACATGATAAAAGAGCATAACCTTGACATGAAGTTAATAGATGTTGAGTACACTTTTGACAACAACAAGATAATCTTCTACTTTACTGCTGATGGCAGGATAGATTTCAGAGATCTTGTAAAAGACCTTGCTGCAGTTTTTAAAACGAGAATAGAGCTTAGGCAAATAGGTGTAAGGGATGAGTCAAAGATTGTAGGCGGTTTAGGTCCTTGTGGCAGACCTCTTTGTTGCGTGACATTTTTAGGGGATTTCGAGCCTGTATCGATTAAGATGGCAAAGGATCAGAATCTTTCACTTAACCCTACTAAGATTTCAGGATTATGTGGCAGATTAATGTGTTGCCTAAAATATGAGCAGGATACTTACGAAGAAGTTAGATCAGAGCTGCCTTCTGTAGGAAGTCTTATAAAAGTCGATGACAAAGAGATGAGGATAGCGGAGGTTGATGTTGTAAGAAAGAAACTTAAAGTAAAGATGAAAAATGCTGAAGGAATAGAGATAACGAAAGAGTACGACCCAGAAGATGTCGTAGTCATAGAAGAAAGCCAAGACGATAAAAAAGACGAGATTTCTGAAATTTATGAAGAAATATTGGGAAGTGATTTTGTAGAATAAAAAAATAGAGGTTTTACCTCTATTTTTTTATTCTACTTTGCCCAGTACAAAGCTTAATATCAGAATAATAAACACTGCCGATGTTATGTATACGTACATATAGTCTTTTTCATGAAGAAATGTGATGATAGATACTCCCACGCGAAATACGGGAGTTAGAATCAGCACTAAAAGTCCTGTCATGATTATGGCGTAAGGCTTTAGAGACATTAGCCCTTTAATTATTGCTATTATAGAAGTAGGATATACGCCTGCAGGGTAACCGCTGTTTTTTGTCACAAAAAATAGAATTAAACCGATGAGAATTATTAAAGCACTTAATAAAACTCCTGCTCTCAATGTTTTGCTTATTATTATCTCCATATTTTCTATTTTTTCATTTTGATTTTTTCTGTCTTCCACGGCTATACCCCCAATCCTTTAAGAAGCATTTCGATGGAAACATAAGCTAAGACAGGTATAAATATTTTTCTTATGGTTGTGCTTTTCATATTTGTCATGATTTTTGTACCCATTGTTGCACCTATAAGTACTCCAAGTGCCACAGGACCAGCTATCTTTGGGTCTATATCGCCTCTTACAAGATACACTCCAGCACTGGCGGCTGCAGTAACACCAATCATAAAATTGCTGGTGGCAGTTGAGACTTTCATTGGAAGTCTCATAAATAGATCCATTGCCATAACCTTGAAGATACCGCTTCCTATACCCAATAGTCCAGATATTACACCTGCTATGTACATCATGCCAAATCCTTTGTTTACTCCGGTGACATTGTACTTTATCTCTTTTTTAAGGACTTTATCGTAGTAAGATCCTTCTAGTTTCAGTTTTTTTGCTATAGGCTGTGATACTACACCTACAGGAAGTTCTTCATTTCGCTTTTTTAACATAGTGAATGCCGAATATAGAAGAAGAAGCCCAAAGATAATATAGAGGTATTTTGAACTTATAAGCCCTGCGATAAAAGCACCTGTCAAAGCACCTGTGGTTGTAGCTATCTCTAAAAACATTCCTATCCTTAAATTAGTAATCTTGTCTCTTACATATGTTACAGCAGCACCGCTGGATGTAGCAATGACTGATACGATGCTGGCGCCAATGGCGTATTTTATGTTTACTCCTAAGAGAAGTGTAAGCATTGGTATTACTATTATACCACCTCCTAACCCTAAGAGAGCTCCAAATACTCCAGCCACAATTGATATGAGAAGTATAATTGATGATGTCAATATCACTTTATCATCTCCTAAATTTCATTATGTTTTATTTCTCTTTCCAACATTATCAGTATTGGAGGAAATGCGTATATGCACATTGTGGAAGCCGCCACGATTCCAGCATCGTTAAATGCCAACGCAAAAAGCATTCCTACAATGCTGCCAAAAAAGCCATAGTAGATATATTTATTTTTCTTAAATATGTTTTTTAGTATTCCTGTAGGCTTGTATGACAAGATAAAGAAACTGATTATAGTTATGATTAGAACCCATGACCATATTGTGTATCTTATTAATGTCAATTCCATGTCTAATTTGCGGGCAAATATCTTGTATAAAGCTATTATTCCTTCGTTTTTAACAATCAAAGCAGTTTGTGCCATGTGTGTTACAGTGCCCATAAACATTGACGCTATAAACATAAGCGTTAGAAGGACAGCCATGCTTATGAACAAAATCAATAAACTTTTGTAGTTGATTTTGATTTCTGACATAAGCAAAAGCGTTACGCCAAATGCCATAAATCCTGTTATAAATCCGCCAATTTTTGCACCGTATTGAGGCAACACCATTAACATGAATACTACGGCGAAGAATAATACGCCTAATAATTTATTTATCCTTGTATCGTACTTTTGAATGTATGTCATGATTCCCATTATTGTGGACCCTATCAGCACACCCATGTATTCATTGCCTATTCCGTAAAATCTGGCACCTGCTATGACGTCATATCCTAAAATAGAGCCTTTCATCAGATGTGCTCCTGTAAAAATGTCAACTGTGATTGTCAAAGCAGTTAAAAGGCTTATCACTATTAGCATATTAAGTTCATCTTTAGCAAAAAGTTTTATTATAAGCAGTAAAGCTATTGTTATCAGTATCAAAGCGATCATGCTTGAATACACTGTCAAAGGTCCAAAAAGGGATAAAATCAAAAGCGACAGAGGAACGATCATCACACCTAAAACTATAGGTTTCAAGTATTTTAAGTAGTTTATCTTTAGAAATAATGTAACAAGGTAAAGTATTAAAATTATGATAAGAAAAATTACGTAACTTTTTAAGACGATAGGCCGGGCAGTGTAAATAGATACAACTTTGCTGTTTAGATTTTCCAAGTAGTTGACTTTGTCTTGGGCTTTTATGTTTGTTATGGGATGCCCTAGCATTTCTACAGGTGCCTTTATGCCGAAATAATTAAGTATTGTAGGCGCCAAATCTAAATTTGTAATAATTCCATTTCTCTTTGTTGTGAGAGATGTTGTAAGTCCGTTGTATCCAGGACCATAGATTATTATTGGCGACAGTAGATTGTTGGTAGACATATCGCTTTTTGAAGGGTAAGGCGTCGCTACTATAAGCAAATCCCTCGATGGATCTAAATTTTTTAGAAGCTTTCCTATGAATGCATCAGCATTTTTTATGGCATATTCTTCATATTTTGATGCTAATTGGTCTGATACGTTGGAAGAGTAGCTGTCCACTCTCGATGTATCACCAGTGTCGATTACAAAGAAGCCCCCATTTTTATCGTATTTTTGAAAATAGTCAAAGATTTTGTTGTAATCAGTGCTTATAAAATATGGGCTATTTTTATCGTACTTCAATATATTTTCACTGACGTCGCCAAATGCTGTACCTTTTTCATCCATGGCGATTAGTGCCCCATACCTTCTATATGAAATTGTGTTGTCAGTTATTATATCAGAATTTCCAAAGACGTATGTAGGAATGTTGTTATTCTTTAGCAGTTGTCCTAAAAGGCCAGGTGTAATCTTGTAGTCGGCGTTTTTGCTGCTTTGTATAAGGTTTGATATACCTATATTTACTATGTTTGCATTTCCATAGTCATATCCTGTGTTAAATTTGTAAATTTCCCCTGCAGTACCGAAAGAATATTTTTCGTTCACATTAAGATTTATTTGACCGATGTCATGAGCACTTGCCCTTGTGCCGGTTCCAAATGTCAAATACCCAGATGCATCGACGTAACCATCAGCATTTCTGACATTCATGAGACCGACTGAACCGTTGTCGATTAGCTTTTGAATATTTTTTGCGTCGTACTTAATATAGTCGCTTAGGCTAACCCTGTCGATTATTACAAGCACTACTTTTTTATTGTTGCTTGTATCAGCGTAACTTTTTTGTGGCAGCATAAAAGTCAAAGTCATCAATAAAAGCATAAAAGCAGTGATAAATTTCTTCAAGTGAAACACACCCTCTATAGTTTTTTATTTATTATACAACATAAATGTTAAGAAATTATTAAAAAGAGGGTAAAACCCTCTAATATCTCAAAAGTGGCATGCTCATACATCTTGGACCGCCTCTGCCTCTTGATAGTTCAGAACCTTCGATTTCGATTACCTCGATGCCTTCTTTTCTCATGATTTTATTTGATGATTCATTTCGGGAGTATGTGATGACTTTGCCTGGCGCTATAGCAAGCGTATTTGTGCTGTCGTTCCACTGCTCCCGTGCTGACGTTATGGCATTAAAACCACCTGTAGGTATTATTTCAATATTTCTGAGATTTAATGCAAATTTCAATGCAGCTTGGAGGTCTTTTTCCTTTTGAATTGAAAAACCTTTGTCATCCTTTATTATGCTGAAAACTCTCAGATCTTTCTTTATTCCAGGGTAGAAGACGAACCTTTCCTTATCTACCATGGTGAATACAGTATCAAGGTGCATGTAAGACCTGTTGATGGGAATCTGGACGACAAGGATGTGTTCTACTGTTGAATTGCCTTCAAAAAGATTGCGGGCAAGTCTTTCTATTGCTTGTGGCGTAGTCCTTTCGCCGCATCCTACTGCTATTACCTTGTCGCTTAATATAAGCACATCTCCGCCTTCTAAAGAGTGAAAGTAAGTGTTGTCGTACCAACATGGAACGTTATTTTTCTTGAAAATATCGTGGTTTTTGTATATATATTTCATTATGAGCGTTTCAGGCTTTCTCGCCGCAGACTTCATGGAGCTTATCATAAATCCTCCATCTATCATTGCACCGGGATCTCTGGTAAAATACATATTTGGGACAGGCTTAATGTAAAAATAGTGTTCTTCGTAGATGAATTCAGCCAGGCCTTTTGGGATGATATTGTCAATATCGCCTTTTTCAAGTCCGCTTATGGCAATTTCAGCAATATCACTGTAGCGTAAATCCATAAGGTAATCTTTAAGGTAGCTTTCTGTTTCGGTATTTGTTATGCCATTTATCTTCAGAAGATCTATTATAAATTGTTCTTTTATAGCTTCATCTTTTAATACATCCTGAAGAAGGTCTTTTACGTACAAAACAGTTATACCGTTATTTTTTAATACTTTGGCAAATTCATCATGTTCCTCTTGAATCTTTCTAACCCATGGAATATCATCAAAAAGCAGTTCTGCTAAATTTTGAGGCGTAAGCCTTTCTAATTCCTTTCCAGGTCTGTGCAATACGACTGCTTTTAAAGTTCCTATTTCTGATGATACATGTGGCACTAATAATGGATGCGTCACCAACACATTCCTCCCTATGCATAAACTCTTTATATAGTATACTTTGCTTATATCTATTTTTCAATACGATTTATATTAATTTATTGATATGGTAAAATTATTTGTAACGAGGTGGTAATATGCTAAAAAATGGTGAGAGAATTGACGATTTGAATTTGAATGGGCTTAAGCTCATACAGAGGGAAGACATGTTTAAATTTGGAATGGATGCTGTGCTGCTTTCCAATTTTGTATACACAAAAAAAGGAGATAAGATTGTAGATTTAGGGTGCGGAACAGGAATCATACCGATTTTGATAGCAGGAAAATCGAGAGATACACGTATTGTAGGTGTTGAAATACAAAGTGAAGTTGCCAATATTGCTATAAGAAATGTATATCTCAATAATTTTGAAGGTAGAATAGACATAATAAACGATGATATTCGAAATGTTGTGGATAAATTGGGGATTGAAAAATACGATATTGTGACATCTAATCCTCCGTACATGCCGTACAAGACAGGATTTGACAAAAATAGCGAAAGTGAAAACATATCGCGATACGAGTTAAATGGCGGGCTTGACGATTTTATAAAGGTTGCGTCAAGGCTTTTGAAGTTTGGAGGCAAGTTTTTTTTAGTGCATAGAGTGGATAGGATTGTGGATATTGTTTATAATTTGCGGATTTGCAACTTAGAACCTAAAAAAATAAGGTTCATCCATCCACATATTGGGGAAAAGCCAAATTTAGTCTTGGTGGAATCAAAGAAAGGCGCAAAAAGTGGTGTTGTAATAATGCCGCCTCTCTATGTCTACGAAGAAAATGGAGGATATACAAAAGAACTTTTAAGTATATACGGGAAAACTTCGATAGAGGAGGAATAACATGTCTGGAAGATTGTATTTGTGCCCAACACCAATTGGAAACTTGGAAGACATAACCTTAAGAGTTTTAAAGGTGCTTAAAGAAGTGGACATAATTGCTGCTGAAGACACGAGGCAGACTTTAAAACTTTTGAATCATTACGACATAAAAAAAACCGTAGTAAGCTACCATGAGCATAACAAAGCTTCAAGAGGCGAAAAACTTTTAATAGATTTAAAGGCTGGGAAGAATGTAGCGCTGGTTACTGATGCTGGTACACCGGGCATATCTGACCCTGGGGAAGACCTTGTAAAACTTTGCTTAGAAGATAAGATAAATGTAGTATCGCTTCCCGGCGCTACAGCAATAACAACGGCATTAGTAGGCTCTGGGCTTGACACAAAGAAGTTTGTTTTCTTAGGATTTTTGCCAACAAAGAAAAGCGAGAGAGAAAGCGCTTTGGATGAGATAGGGAGAGAAAAGAGAACGGTTATCATTTATGAGGCGCCTCATAGAATTGTCAGGACGTTGGAAGAATTAAAGCCATACATAGAAGGCAGAAAGGTTGTAATAGCAAGAGAGCTTACAAAAGTGCACGAAGAGTATATAAGGGGAACGGTAGATGAGGTTCTATTAAAATTAGGAGATGATGTAAAAGGAGAAATTGTGGTCCTTATAGAAGGTGGGAAAAATCAAGTTGCGATGGAACCAAAGGAGCTTCTCAGAAAATACATTGAATGCGGCATGGATAAGAAAGAAGCGATTAAATTGACGGCTAAACAATTAAAAATACCAAAAAGCGAAATTTACAAGCTCGCATTGAAGGATGAATCGTAATTCGATTTCGCCTATCAGTATCAATTGATAATGATAATCAATAATTTCAGCTATAAAAATATCTTAATATATTGCATAATTTTTAGTTTAAGCATATAATATGTATTATATTAAAAATTATCAATTGATACAAAGGGGTTTTACGATGAATTCATTTAAAAAGATAAAGAATGTTTTGATACTTATACTTTTTATAAATATAGCTGTGGCGTTAGCTAAACTTTTGTACGGCTTGCATATAAAAAGCGCCAGCATGGTGGCTGATGGGTTTCATTCATTATCAGACAGTTCAGGTAATATAGTAGGCCTTGTAGGCATATATTTGGCGTCAAAACCGCAGGATGAAGAACATCCTTATGGGCATAAAAAATTTGAGACGTTTTCGTCAATTTTTATATCTGTGATGCTATTTGTAGTAAGTTATACTATACTAAAAGAAGCTTATGGCAGGCTTTTAAATCCTGTAGAACCAAAAATCACGTTAGACAGCTTCATAATAATGATTACTACATTATTGCTTAACATATTTGTATTTGCTTACGAGTACAGGCAAGGAGTAAATTTAAAAAGCGACATACTTGTATCTGATTCACTTCACACAAAAAGCGACATCTACGTGTCTGTCTCTGTTCTTATAACACTTATTGCATTAAAACTTGGAATACCGCCATACATCGATCCGCTGATGTCTATAGCAATATCGATATTCATCGTAAAAGCAGGTATTGAAATAATAAAGCACAGCTCCGACATTTTGTGCGATAGGATTGTCATAGATTCAGAAAAAATCCGCGACATCGCTTTATCCGTAAAAGGTGTGCTTTCATGCCATCAAATAAGAAGCAGAGGTAGAGAAGACGACATAAATATAGACATGCATATAATGGTTGACCCGAGTGAAAATATAAAAGATGCTCATTATATAGCTGATCAGTTGGAAGAAAAATTAAAAAAGGAAATACCTGGTGTTACAGAAGTCATTGTTCATATAGAGCCTTACGATAAAAATGAAGTAACAGAGTAAAAAAATAATAGAAGTAAAACTTCTATTATTTTTTAATATTATTCGCTTTTTTTAATGTCATCGAGGCATGTCTTGCAGATATTTTTGCCTTTGTAATTGACGACATTTTCTGCATTGCCGCAGAAAATACATGCAGGCTCGTACTTTTTAAGTACAATCTGCTCGCCATCCACGTAGATTTCTAAAGCGTCTCTTTCTGCAATATTCAGAGTCCTTCTAAGTTCGATAGGAATGACGACTCTTCCTAACTCATCCACTTTTCTTACAATTCCTGTGGATTTCAACATATCTCTCCCCTCCTAAAACTACAAAATTCGACAAATTCTTTGCATTCTAATAATACCAAGTTTTGAAAAATAAGTCAATAGTTTAATGGCATTTTTTTTTAAAAATAACATAAATTTTTATGGGATGGGGGAGATAAAATTGATAAATTATATATGGATCTTCATGATTGGTACAGGTGTAATTGTCGGCATGATAAATGGTAGGATGGGGGAGGTATCAAAAGCTATAATAGATTCATCTGAGTCGGCTGTTACAATATCAATAGGACTCGTAGGCATCATGTCTTTATGGTTAGGTATAATGCAGATAGCTGAAAAATCTGGACTTATGGATGCATTGGCAAAAGTTTTAAAGCCAGTCATAGTAAAACTATTCCCTGAGATACCAAAAGATCATCCTGCTATTGGTGCTATGATAATGAATATATCAGCAAATATGTTAGGATTAGGAAATGCGGCTACGCCTTTTGGAATAAAAGCGATGGAATACCTTCAAGAATTAAATAAAAAGGATGTTGCATCTAATTCCATGTGCACATTTCTCGTTATAAATACTGCATCAGTGCAGCTTCTTCCTGCTGTTATGATAGGATTAAGGGCTTCTTTAGGTGCGAAAAATCCAGCGGATTTTGTGTTGGCTGGACTTTTATCCAGCATTACAGCTTTAACCGTAGGCCTTGTGGTCGTGAAATCACTTGAAAAGTCATCCCTTTTTAAGGAGTGATATTTTTGCTTAAATCGATTTCTGAGTTTATAATTCCAGCTATCATGTTTTTGATTCCTGTATATGGTTTAATTAATCATGTAAAAATTTATGAAGTCTTTTTAGATGGTGCAAAAGAAGGCATTAATACGATAATAAAAATATTTCCTGCTTTGCTGGCAATGTTGGTGGCAGTGGGAGTCCTGAGAGCATCCGGAACTTTAGATATCTTTGCAAAGTGGATTTCACCGCTTACTGCAACAATTGGAATGCCGTCAGATGTAGTGCCATTGGCTCTCATAAGGCCTCTATCTGGAAGCGGTGCATTAGGCATAGTGACAGAACTTATTAAATCTCATGGGCCTGATTCGTTTACAGCCAGACTTGCTTCTGTTATGTATGGCTCTACAGAGACTACGTTTTACGTTTTATCGGTTTATTTTGGATCTGTTGGAGTTAAAAAGATGAGACATTCCATAATAGCAGGCATTGCTGCTGATATCGCTGCAATACTGTCATCTGTTTTTTACAGCAGATTGTTTTTTTGAAACTTCAAATCTGATATACTAAAGACAGTAATATAAAAACGAGGAGTTTACATGATATGGGGATATTGATAAACAGGTTAAAGCGCATACTATCTGATGAGGCCGAAAAAGTCTATATTGTAGGAGGAACCATAAGAGACAGAATACTAAATGTAAATATAAGCGATTATGATTTTGCTGTATTAGGTGATGCTGCTTCGGTTTCAAAGCTTGTATGTGATAAGCTAAAAGGCTCTTATGTGCCTTATGCAGAGGACAGAGGTACATATAGAGTCGTATATGAAAATGTAGTGCTGGATTTTACACAAATTAGAGGCGAAAATATAGATGAAGATTTGATTCATAGGGACTTTACGATAAATGCGATGGCAATAAGGCTAAATGATTTTTTTGATGTAGACTTGATAGTAGATCCTTTAGGAGGGTTAAAGGATTTAAGAGAAAAGAAGATAAAATGCGTAGGGAAAAGTTCCTTCGATGATGACCCTTTAAGGATGCTTAGAGCTATTAGATTTGCAGCCAAATACAATTTTTCTATAGATGAGGATTCCAAAAATCTTATAAGAGAAAAAGCCGATTTGATTAAGAACGTTTCTTCAGAAAGGATCATGAGTGAAATATATTCTATACTTAAGTCAAAGGAGTCATTTAAATACTTACAAATGATGGACGAGCTGGGGTTAATCGATGCGCTTTTTCCTGAGATAGCTGAGATGAAAGAGATAGGCAAGTGTTATTATCAGGTTTTGGACTCATGGCATCATTCCATAAAGACGATAGAAGAATATGAAACAATTGTAAATGAGCTCAGATTTCCTTCAGATATAGAAAATTTGGTCAAAAAGTACCTTGATAAAGATCTTTCCTCAGGAAACAAGCTAAAAGACGTATTGAAACTTGCTGCAATGTTTCATGAAATCGGCAAAAAAGATGCTATTTACATAGATTCTGATAATAGGCTTCAGTTTTACAATCACGATGTAAAGGGAGAAAAAATTGTTGCAGATATAGCTAAGAGATTAAAACTGGCGAAAAAAGAAGCATCTCTGATAAAGAAGATGGTTTTGTACCACGTAAATCCATTTTTACTTTACATAGATGGGACTGGAAACAAAGCATTGTTTAAGTTTTTTTCTGACCTTGAAGAAAATGCTATAGGGTGTTTGCTTTTGTCGTTAGCTGATATTACTTCGTCTATGAAAGGACAAGGCAGGTTGAATGAAGCTTCATGCTATAGGAATTTTATAACAAAGCTATTAAGAAGGTACATGGACTTTGAAAAGACGAAGATACCACTTCTTACGCCGCTTGATATAATAGTCAATTTTGATCTTAAAGATTATAAGCTTTTAAATCAAATACTATACGAATTGAGAAAGAATCAATTTTACGGTGAAATAGAAAGCAGAGAAGACGCAGTAAAATTTGTAGAGGAAAGAATGAAGATGGAGAAAATATAGTTGACAATACATTTGCGGTAAAGTATATTATTATGTAATGATGTAAATAATATATAAAAAGGCAATGAAGGGAAGAGTAGAAAGGAATTTCTCTTAAAGAGAGCTGGGTTAAGGTGAAAGCCAGTAGGGAATGAACTTTTGAACATGGACCTTGAGCTTCAAAGCTGAAATTAAGTAGGCTTTGGCGGGATTTCCCGTTACAGAGTAGGAGTGTGACAGCACTTTATGAGGCATACGGCCGTGAGGCGTATGTGAAAAGGGTGGTAGCGCGATCAAACTCGCCCCTTAATGGGAGGCGGGTTTTTTTACGCCTTAAAATAAATTTAGATGAGGAGGATTTTTATGGCGAAGACTTTTTACATTACAACACCTATATATTATCCAAGCGATAAGCTACATATAGGTCATTCTTATACGACTGTCGCTGCAGATGCGATGGCTCGCTTCAAAAGGCTTACAGGCTATGATGTGATGTTTTTGACAGGAACAGACGAACACGGTCAAAAGATACAGAGAAAGGCAAAGGAAAAAGGCGTTACACCTAAACAGTATGTGGATGAAATTGTGGCATGGATAAAAGATTTGTGGAATACTATGGACATAAGCAATGACAAGTTTATAAGGACAACGGACAAGCAGCATGAAGAGATTGTACAAAAGATATTTACAAAGCTTTATGAAAAAGGGGACATATACAAAAGCGAATACGAGGGTTGGTACTGCACACCTTGTGAGACGTTTTGGACTGAGAAACAGCTTGTCGATGGAAACTGCCCAGATTGCGGCAGACCTGTAGAGCTTGTGAAAGAGGAAAGTTATTTCTTTAAGCTTTCAAATTACGCAGACAAACTTCTTAAATATTACGAGGAGCACCCAGACTTTATACAGCCTGAATCAAGGTTAAATGAGATGGTAAGCTTTATAAAGTCAGGTCTTGAGGATTTGTGCGTATCCAGAACGTCATTTGACTGGGGCGTAAAAGTTCCGTTTGATCCAAAACACGTTGTGTATGTTTGGATTGACGCCCTTTCCAACTACATAACTGCGTTGGGTTATTCTACAGACCATGACGAAGATTTTAAAAAGTACTGGCCGGCAGATGTGCACCTTGTTGGAAAGGAAATCGTAAGATTCCACACCATTATATGGCCTGCAATGCTTATGGCGCTGGATTTGCCTCTCCCTAAGAAAGTGTTTGGCCATGGTTGGCTTATATTAGAAGGCGGCAAGATGTCAAAGTCAAAGGGCAATGTGGTTGACCCGAAAGAACTTGTGTCAAAATACGGCGTAGATGCCATAAGGTATTTTCTTTTAAGAGAAGTTCCATTTGGAGCAGATGGTGTATTCTCAAATGAAGCCTTGATTTCCAGGATAAATTCTGACCTTGCCAATGATTTTGGCAATCTTTTAAGCAGGACTGTAACGATGGTAGAAAAATACTTTGACGGTGTAGTGCCAGAAGTTTCGGATAAAGATGACGTTGATGATGAGTTAATATCTATCGCAAATAACTTACCAAAAGTTGTTGAAAGCTATATGGATAAGCTGCAGTTTTCAAATGCTCTTGCGGAAATCTGGAAGCTTGTGGGTCGCGCCAATAAGTACATTGACGAGACGATGCCATGGGTATTGGCAAAAGATGAAAACAAAAAAGGAAGGCTTAAAACTGTTCTTTATAACCTTGTAGAATCACTGAGGTTTGTCGCGATTTTGATAACGCCATTTATGCCAAATACGCCTATCAAGATATATGAACAGCTTGGGATTGACGATGATTTAAGGACATGGGATAGCCTTAAATTCGGCTTACTGAAATCAGGCACAAAAGTTAAAAGAGGTGAGAATATTTTCCCAAGGATCGATGTAGAAAAGGAGCTTAAAGAAGCTGAAAAGACTTCTAATAAAGTAGAAGCTAAGGAAGAGACAAATTACATCAAAATAGACGATTTTGCAAAAATTGATTTGAGAGTTGCAGAAGTATTGGAAGCAGAAAAAGTAGAAGGCGCTGATAAATTATTAAAGCTTAAACTTAAAGTTGGCGATGAGGTAAGGCAAGTTGTATCAGGACTTGCGCTGCATTACAAGATAGAAGAGCTTGTAGGCAAAAAACTCGTCCTCGTTGCAAATCTGGAGCCTAAAAAATTAAGAGGCATAGAATCATACGGAATGATTTTGGCGGCATCAAACGAAGGCAAATTGACTGTTGTAACTTTAGATAAAGACATAGAAAGCGGTGCGAAGGTAAAATAGGAGGGCATAGGCCCCTCTTATTTTTTTATGTGCTTTTTACCTTACAATAAATTTTTAAAAAAATTGACATTTTTGCTATCATAGTGTACTATGTAATTAGTGCACTATGATAGTATGATGGAGGTGAAACATGAAAGTCGAATTCAATGAAAAAATGCCTATTTATATCCAGATTATGGATATGATAAAGAGGGACATAGTCACAAAAAAATTAAATGGAGGAGATAAATTGCCTTCTGTAAGAGAGATGGCCGAAAGCCTTAAAGTGAATCCAAATACTGTTCAAAGAGCTTATCAAGAACTTGAAAGGGAAAACGTCACATATACACAAAGAGGCATGGGAACATTTATAACCGAAAATACCGAAAAGCTTGCATCATTAAAAAGAGAAATGGCGAAAGAGATAGTTGAGTCATTTGTAACAGGTATGAGAAGCTTAGGATTCAATTCAAATGAAATACTCGAAATTATTAAGGAATATCTTAAAGAGGAGGTCAACTGATGGGGTTAATTTTAAAAACGGCAAACCTTACTAAAAATTATTACAGCAAAAAGGCATTAAAAGGAATTAATATTGAATTGGAAGAAGGTAAAATATTAGGCCTTTTAGGTCCTAACGGCAGTGGAAAAACGACATTTATAAAGATTGCAGCAGGCATATTAAGGCCCACATCTGGTGAAATATTAATTGACGGTCAGGAACCAGGTATCTATACAAAATCAATTGTATCGTATCTACCTGATATAAATTATCTTTATAGATGGATGAAGATTAGAGATGCGATAAATTTCTTCAAAGATTTTTACGCAGATTTTGACATTGAAAAGTCAAAAAGATTGCTGGATTTTATGATGCTGAATGAAAATGATAAAGTAACGTCACTTTCAAAAGGAATGCTTGAAAAATTGCATCTCACACTTGTGCTTTCAAGAAATGCGAAACTATATATTTTTGATGAACCACTTGGGGGAATAGATCCTAATACAAGGGAAAAGATAATTGACGCAATAATTGATAATATCCGCGAAGATAGTTCAATGATTATATCTACACACCTTGTAAGAGATATTGAAAGGCTTTTTGACGATGTGGCATTTATCTCAGATGGTGAAATTATTTTAAAAGGAAATGCCGAAGAATTAAGGATGGAAAGAAATAAATCTATTGATGAAATCTTCAGGGAGGTGTATGAATAATGATTAAACTAATAAAGTATGAATTTTTAGGAAGGTATAAATATTATCTTGGATTTTTGGTTGCCTTGATTTTATTGAATATATACCTTATAGCAAAAAATAATACATGGTCACATGGCTTGCCATTCGTTGTATCTTTTATGGCTGGATTTGCCTGCTTTGTAGCCGTGCTTATATCAGGAGTGATGTTGTATCAGAGAGATATGTACGGCAATACAGGATATCTTTTCTTTACACTGCCACAAAGAGGTTTTGACATAGCTTTTTCAAAGCTAATTATATCGATCATTGAATTTACATTGTTTATAACAGTATCTGGAGTGATGGCATTTATAAATCTATTATATGTGAATGAAGCTAAAGTGTTTATAGATGCAGTACTTCAACATAAAATTTTTATACTTTATATAGTAATATCTGCTTTATTGAATTTTGTTGCTTTATTGATTTTGTCGTATTTTTCTATCACAATCAGCAAGATAGCGTTTTATAACAAAAAATCTGGTAAAGTTTTGTCAATAGTTCTATTTCTGATTATTTTCTATGTAATCGGTAAAATTAATGGTCTTCTCATTAATTTATTTCCATACAATTTAAATATAAATCTATTTTCAGGAATTGCACAAAGAAGCGATAATTTTGCTTTGTCTTTTGCGGTTTTCCCGATAAATGTAGCAAGCTTTGTTTTCCAAACACTTGTATATATAGGTTTATTCACTCTGACATCGTATCTTATTGACAAAAAAATAGATCTATAAAAAGGATGTCTATTCGGGTAGCGGTGCGAAGGTAAAATAAAAAGAAGGCGGGGTGATTCCGAGGGCACTGAAAAAGTCCCATCAAATTGTAGATAAGATCGTAGGTTTTGAAGAAAGCCTACGATTTTGTTGTAACGTAAAAAAACGAAGTAAATAGTCAGAGATTTCGCATTTAAAAATTTATAGAGTGATAAACACGTTGATTTATATAATTTAACTAAGAGCAGCTAGAAATATGTGATTTTCCGTTTT
>NZ_JBPODR010000030.1:0-22365 GCF_051201035.1 Thermoanaerobacterium thermosulfurigenes | reverse complement strand
CAGGGTAGATTGTCCACGCGTTACTCACCCGTCCGCCGCTATCCGGCACTCAACTCCGCGTTTACTCTTATTTCTATCTTTTTCTGCTTTCTTTTTTCTTTGCTGTCTTTTTTTCTGTAAGCGCTTAGTTGAGTGCCGGATCGCTCGACTTGCATGTGTTAGGCACGCCGCCAGCGTTCGTCCTGAGCCAGGATCAAACTCTCATGTTTATATCCTTTGCTCGCATATCTCACTGTTCGGTTTTCAAGGTTCATTTCCCTCGCCGCTTATCGCGACATCGTCTATCTTACCACATTATCTTCTCTCTGTCAACTGCTTTCTATTTGGTATTTTGTGGTGTCTTCCTTTCGCTCCTCGCAGGAGCGACGTATGTTAATATACCACGTTTGAAATTCTAATTCAAACATGAAATTTATCAATATAGTATATTTACAAGCAATTATACATATATATCTTTATTATGCTCTTTTTTTCTATCATTTATTACTGAATATATTTTTTTGACAAAAAGGCAATCGTATTGAATCATCTCTGCCTATATGATATAAATTATTTAAACGAATTTTTAAATTAGGAGTGTTATTATGACAGATGTAATTCTCAGAAACGAAAATTTGAGAAGAATATTAAGTGGTCATCCATGGATATACAAAACAGAAATAGATCACATAGAAGGCGATTATGAGCCTGGTGGAATTGTTGATGTCTATGATCATAAAAAAAACTTCATCGGGCGAGGATACATAAATCTTAAATCTATGATAACTGTAAGAATTCTCACACATGAAAAAGATGAGCTCATAAATGAGGATTTTTTTAAAAAGAGAATTCTAAGAGCATGGGAATATAGAAAAAAAGTTATGGATAATTTGAATTCATGTAGGGTAATTTTTGGAGAAGCTGATTTTTTACCAGCTCTTATTGTGGACAAATTTGGAAATTATTTAGTTATTCAAACACTTTCACTTGGTATGGAAAGGTACAAAGGCTTAATAGTAAACATACTCGTTGAATTATTAAATCCCAAGGGTATATATGAAAGAAATGATGTGTCTGTGCGAATGCTGGAAGGATTACCTGAAACAAAAGGATTTTTATATGGCAATTTCGATACAATTCAACAATTTGAAGAAAACGGCGTTAAGCTTTGGGTTGACATAGAAAACGGTCAAAAAACTGGTTATTTTTTAGACCAAAAAGAAAATAGAGCCGCAATAAAAAAGTACGTAAAAGATGCCGATGTTTTAGATTGCTTTAGCCATACAGGCTCTTTTTCAGTACATGCATTGCATTACGGTGCTAAAAGCGTTGAAACCGTAGATATATCAGAAGCAGCATTAGATATGGCTAAAAAGAACGCAGCTCTAAACGGATACCTGGATAGGTGTCGCTTTACATGTGAGAATGCATTTGATTTGTTAAAAAAATACGATGAAGAAAACAAAAAATTTGACGTTGTAATACTCGACCCACCTGCCTTTACTAAAAGTAAAGAGACAGTAAAAGATGCCATAAGAGGATATAAAGAAATAAATTTAAGAGCAATGAAAATCTTGAAAAAAGGTGGTTTCCTCATTACTTGTTCTTGCTCGCAGCACATAAGTCCCGATGTGTTTCTAAACATAATTAAAGAAGCCGCACACGACACACGAAAGAATACACGGCTAATAGAAAAAAGAACACAGTCAAAAGATCATCCTATACTGTTGTCATCCAGTGAAACTGAATACCTAAAGTGTTTGATACTGCAAGTGTTTTAGTTTAAATAAGAAGCTCTATGCTTCTTATTTAAACTTTCTGCTTCCAGGTTTGTATATAGGCAGTCCCTTTTCGCATAGTGGGCATTTTTCACTTTCATACGACACTGCATCAATTGATATTATAGATTCAAATTTAACTCCAAAGTTGGCATTTCCATTGCTTCTGTCGACGATGCTTGCAACACCAACAATATTTGCATTATAACTTTTTACAAGTTCAATGACTTCTTTTACAGAGCCACCTGTTGTGACAACATCTTCTACTGCGAGTACATTATCACCTTCATTTATCTCAAATCCTCTTCTTATTTTCATCACCCCATCTTCTCTTTCAGCAAAGATGGCTTTTGCACCCAATTGCCTTGCAACTTCATACGCAAATATAATGCCACCAATGGCAGGCCCAATTACTACATCTATTTTTTCTTTAATAAATTTTCTCGCTATTTCTTTTGAAAATAATTCACTGTAATTAGGATACTGAAAAATCTTAGCACATTGGAGGTATGTGTCGCTATGCCTACCAGAAGTCAATAAAAAATGTCCTTTATTCAATACTTTTAAATCGCTTAATATTTCAAGTACCTTTTCTCTATCCATTTTAATTTTCCTTTCTTTTTTGTTTACCATAATGATTATACGTTAATAGAATTTATCAATTGGTTTACATCAACTATGCTATTTCTTAACATATATTTTTTTATTCCTTCCAAGATGTCTATTGAACCAGCAGGATTGATAAAATTATAAGTTCCAATAGCTACAGCAGTAGCCCCTGTTATCATGAATTCTAAAGCATCTTCTGCAGACGAAATTCCTCCCATACCTATCACAGGGATTGATACAGCTCTTTTAGCTTCATACACATTTTTAAGCGCTATGGGTTTTATAGCTGGTCCTGATAAACCTGCAAACACATTCTTAAAAACAGGTCGCCTTGTGTTTATATCTATGGCCATTCCAGTAACTGTATTTATAAGAGAAATTGCATCAGCACCACCGTCTTCTGCTGCTTTAGCATAAATCTTTATATCAGTTACATTTGGAGTCAATTTTACAATGACTGTTTTATTTGATACTTCCTTTACTTTTTTAGTTATCTCATGTACACTGTTGGGATCTATTCCAAATGACATACCCCCTTCTTTTACATTTGGGCATGAAACATTGATCTCTAAAGCATCTACACCGTCTATATTAAGTTTTTGGGCTAATAATACGAATTCTTCTATTGTTTCTCCTGCTATATTTGCGATTACTTTAGTATTAAATCTATTTAAAAATGGTAATTCGTCTTTTATGAAAGCATCGACACCTGGATTTTGCAGTCCAACACTATTTAAAATTCCTGATGGCGTTTCATATATACGCGGCGGAGGATTTCCTTCTTTTGGATACACTGTAAGACCTTTTACCATTATTCCTCCTAAATTATCTAAATCGATATAATGTGAATACTCTTTTCCAAAACCGAACGTACCAGATGCCACAAGAACTGGATTTTTAAGTTCAAGATTCCCTATACTGACTTTCAGATTCAAAATACTACCTCCCTTGCCCAAAATACAGGACCATCCTTACAGACTTTTTTATATTGAAATCCAGAATCTGTTTTTGTTTTGCAGGCACATACCATACATGCACCAATCCCACAACCCATATGTTCTTCAATAGAGATTTGACAAGGCACATCGTACTTTTCAGCCATGTCTTTTACAGATTTAAGCATTTGCATTGGACCACATCCATAAACTATATCAATATCTTTTATTTCACTTTCAATTAAATCGGTAACATACCCCTTAATGCCAGTGTTCCCGTCTTCAGTCGCAATAACAACATCGCCATACTTTTGAAATTCATCCACGAGAAATGCATCGCTTTTAAAACCAAGAGCAATCTTTAGATTTTTATTTTTTAATTTCTTTGAAAGAAACAACAGTGGTGGTATCCCTATGCCACCACCAACGATAAGAATATTGTTGAATTTATCAAATATATCGAATCCGTGACCATGGGGACCAGTTACTTCTAATGTGTCTAAAGCCTTTACTTTTGAAAGATTGTAAGTGCCTTTTCCTTTTATCCGATAAACAATTGCAATTTCATTCCCATCATGATCACATATACTAAATGGCCTCTTTAATAATGTATTGCCTCCACAATTTATCATGATAAATTGCCCTGGCGCAGGAATATCATCAAATTCTAACCTAAGTCTATATATTCCATTGCTAATTTCTTTATTTTCTCTAACAACGTATTCCATATTTCACCTCAACACGCAATATATCTTCTTTTTAAAAACGCATTATTAATCATTCCCATCATCAAAAGAACTTCAGCACGTGCAGCTTGAGCAAATTCATATTCAGAATAAACATCTTTCCAATATTGACTTTTATAGGCGAAGATGACTTTTCTCGATGAGTTGACAATGGCACCTAAGTTGTTTTCATCAAAGCAATTAATGACATCTTCTGCAGTAGCACCCTGTGCTCCATATCCAGGCACTAAAAAGATAGCAGATGGCATTATTTTTCTCAGTATTTTGGCTTCTTCTTTATACGTAGCTCCAACAACCGCACCTATAGAACTATATCCTAAGCTACCTTCGGCTAGTTTTGAAATCTTGTCAACCATGTAAGCCACATTTTCATATACAGTACCACTGACAGTTTTTAAATTTTGAATCGTTCCAGAACCAGCATTAGAAGTTTTCACAAGGATAAATAGCCCTTTGTCGTATTCTAATACATCTCGTATATATGGCGTTATGGTATCTTCCCCCATGTACGGATTGATTGTAATTGCATCGATAGATGGATTTTGCAAATATGCTTTTGAATACATTTCTGCTACATCTGCTATATCTCCTCTTTTTACATCTGCTATAACTATAAGCCCTTTTTCTTTGGCATATTCAGCAGTTTTATAAAAAGCTTCTATCCCATCTGCCCCATATATTTCGTAAAAAGCGATCTGAATCTTTACCGCTGGCACTACATCAAATACAGCATCAACAATGCCTTTATTAAAATAATAAATCGCTTCAGATATTCCTTTTGTATTGTTCCCGTATTTATTAAAGGCCGCTTTCTTTATGAATTCTGGAATGTTTTCAATCCTTGGATCTAAACCGACAACTGTAGGATTATTCTTGAATTTTATTGCATGTATCAAATTATCCGAAAACATGTTAACACCTCTTATAAATATTTATTCATATACATGTATAATTATTCTATATATATTATACATTACTTATTTGATAATTGCCATCATTTTTAAATTTTATTTCTCCATTTACAATCGTATATTCCACCATGCCGTACAATTTTTGCCCATTAAATGGTGAATTTTTACCTTTTGATTTAAAATTGTCCGCATCGACTGTAAACTCTTTTGCTAAATCTATTATTGTAATATCTGCATCATTGCCTATCTTAAAACCATGGGTTAATTTTAAAAGTTTTGAAGGTTCTGTCGACATATGCTTTACTAAATCGTCTATCGCAATCAATCCATTTTTAACAAGATACGTGTACACTACAGAAAAAGCGATTTCGATTCCTGATATGCCAAAAGCCGCTATTTCATAAGGAACTTTTTTATCATCTTTCGTATGCGGTGCATGATCTGTCGCAATTACATCTATTGTACCATCTTTTAACCCTTCTATAAGCGCATTCACGTCTTCCCTTGTCCTTAATGGAGGATAAGCCTTTGTATTCGTGTCAAAACCATCAACTATATCTTCAGTAAGGCATAGATTGTGCGGCGTTACCTCTGCTGTTATATTTACTCCATCTGCCTTAGCTCTCCTTATCAATTCAACACTGTCCTTTGTTGATACATGTGCTACATGAAGTCTTGCTCCAGTAGATTTTGCCAAAATAATATTTCGTGCAAGCATTACCTCTTCCGCTTCATGTGGTATTCCTCTTAAGCCAATTTTTGTTGAAATTATCCCATTATTCATCACACCTTCACCGCTTAACATTTTATCTTCGCAATGAGTTATCATGAGCAAATCGTACATACTTCCATAAGTCATTATCCTCTTCATAAGCCCCGAATTCATTATTGGAAATCCATCATCAGATAAAGCTACCACGCCCACATCCTTCAATTTTGCCATCTCTGAAATTTCTTCACCCAACATACCTTTAGTCATGGCACCTATCGGAATTACTTTACAATACCCTTCTCTTTCAGCGATACTTTTTATATATTCCACAACTACTTCATTGTCTATGACAGGGTTTGTATTTGGCATACATGCAACAGTTGTATAACCACCAGCAACAGCAGCATGTGTACCTGTTTTTATCGTTTCCTTTTCTTCAAAACCAGGCTGCCTCAAATGTGTGTGCATATCAATAAATCCCGGAAATACATGTTTCCCTTTTGCATCAATTGAAATTGCATCATTCAGCGATATTCTTTTATCTATCCCTTTTATCTTTCCATTCTCTATTAAGATATCTGCTTTTTCATTAAATCCCTCTCCATCTATTAATATCCCATCTTTAATAACTAATTTCATTTGATTTTCTCCTTTCACATAATATTTTTAATAATGCCATTCTTACAGCTACACCATTTGTAACTTGTTCCTCAATAACCGAATATGTGGCATTAGCTGCTTTCGATGTAAGTTCTACATTTCTATTGATAGGTCCAGGATGCATCAGTATTGCATCTTTCTTGGCAAGTTTCATTCTTTCCTCTGTTATGCCAAAATACTTTGAAAACTCATCTTTTGATGGAAACAAACCATTTTTCTGCCTTTCTAATTGAATTCTAAGTCCCATGACTACATCGACTCCATCAATAGCTTTGTCTATGTCGTAATAGACTTTTGCTCCAAGCTTTTCAAAAGTCTTTGGCAACAATGTAGCAGGACCCACCAATCTAACTTCGGCTCCTAACTTTTGCAATCCCCATACATTAGACCTTGCAACTCTCGAATGGACTATATCTCCAACTATGACTACTTTTAAGCTGTCAAAGAATCCCTTTTTTTCTCTTATTGTCATTAAATCCAACAAAGCCTGTGTAGGATGTTCATTAAGACCGTCACCTGCATTTATTACTGATGCATCAAGATATTTTGCCATAAGATGCGGAGCACCAGACATATTATGGCGCACTACAATTACATCTGCTTTCATCTTTTCTACCGTTCTTACTGTATCAATAAGAGATTCACCTTTTACAACGCTGCTTGTCTTGGTTTCTATGTTTCCAAAATGAGCTCCAAGGTATTTTGCTGCCATTTCAAATGACAATCTTGTCCTTGTGCTTGGCTCAAAAAATATCGTAACAATTGTCTTGCCTCTCAAAATATCTGAATTTTTATTACCAACCAAGATTTTCTTCATTTCTCCTGCTGTATCCAGTATCTCTAAAAGATCTTCTTTTGTCATTTCCCTTATTCCTAACACGTCTTTTCCTATCATTTAAACCATCCTTTCTTTTTATTAAAAAATAGAGCAGCAACCATTTTTACATTTTAAAATGGCTCTGCTCTTAAATATAAGATTTTTGAATATTTTTTGAATGTTATGAATTCTAAAATAACCATAAAAAATATCCCTTTCTGTCTAAAGTGGGAGAATCGCAATTCTCCCTTATCAGTCTCGCTGGACTAATTTAAAGGTTGTTATTCTATTATTACAACTTTATTTGCATTATCAATTTCCTCAAGCATGACACTTACAATTTCGCTCTTTGATGTAGGCACATTTTTTCCGACATAATCAGGTCGTATGGGAAGTTCCCTGTGTCCTCTATCAATGAGTTCTGCCAACTGTATTGACTTAGGTCTCCCTAAATCTATGACAGCATCCATAGCAGCTCTTACAGTCCTTCCTGTATATATTACATCATCTACTAAAACAACAATTTTCCCAACTACATTTACTCCTATGTCCTTTTTTTTGACGATTGGCTGCTCTAATTTCGTAGTTAAATCATCTCTATATAAAGTAATATCCAGTGAACCTATAGGAGGTCTTACACCTTCGATGCGTTCAATATACTTGGCAAGTCTATTTGCAAGAGGCACACCTCTACGCATTATGCCAACTAATACAATGTCTTCAATGCCTTTATTCTTTTCTACAATCTCATGTGAAATTCGAATTAAAGCTCTGTCAATTGCTTTTTCGTCCATTATCTCAGCTTTATAATTCAAATCTTATACCTCCATAAAAAAACTTCTTGATAAAGCAAGAAGTCAACATCTTTTTTAACTCCTTGCCAGCCTCACAGGACCAGTTAAAGGATGCATAATATCTCTTTTCTAATATGATATCACAATATTTTATATTTGTCTATAGGTTTTTAGATTGTTTTACTGCAATCTTTGATGTGGAACATAAAAATTATTTATGCTAATATAGATATATACAAAAATTTTCAAAGGATGTGCTTACTATGAAAGAAGGAAAAGTTCCAACAGACATTTTATCAAAACTCATATACACCAACTTAGGCGTAAAGCGAAACGAAGTAGCTGTACATGCAGGTATAGGAGAAGATTGTAGCGTTATTGAATTTGGCCAGTATGCGGCTGTTTTGTCTACAGATCCCATAACTGCCTCAAATAACTTAAGCGGATACTTATCTGTAATTATTTCATGCAATGACATTGCATCATGTGGTGCAAAACCCATAGGCGTACTTGAAACCATTTTGCTGCCAATAGGTTCTGATGAAGAATCATTGAACAAAATCGTGCAGGAAATAGATAGAGGAGCCAAAGAGCTTAACATTGAAGTTCTTGGCGGTCATAGCGAAGTCACATCTTCCGTAAATAAACCAGTAATATCGACTACTGCTATCGGTGTATGTAGCAAAGACAAATTCATTAAAACAAGCGGTGCTAAATTAAATGATGACGTAATAGTTACCAAATCAGTAGGTATTGAAGGAACCTTCATAGTGGTCAACGATTACTATGAAAAGCTATCAAATCATATTTCTGAATCGGTTTTAGACAGCGCGAAAAGCTTTATTACAGATTTAAGTGTAGTAAAAGAAGGTTTAATTGCAGCTGAATGTGGTGTAAATTGTATGCATGATATTACCGAAGGCGGGATATTAGGCGCAGCCTTTGAAATCGCAGAAGCATCAAATATGGGAATTGAAATTTTCAGTGATTTAATTCCTGTAAGGAATGAGACTAAAATTATCTGCGATTACTTTAACTTAGATCCATTTAAGCTTATCTCAAGTGGCTCGATGATTATTACGTCATCAAATGGTAAAAAAATAGTAGATGAATTGAAAAAGCAAAATATCGATGCAACAATAGTCGGTAAGATTACAAAAAGCGGAAAATATCTTATAGATGGCAATAAAAAAATAGAAATAAATCCGCCGACTTCCGATGAGATATATAATATTTTATGAAAAGCGTACAAATGGGTTTTTAAGCTTTTCGTCCTTAATTGTGGTGATATCACCATGCCCTGGAAAAACTAAAGTCGTATCAGGTAGCATGAACAATTTATTTTTTATTGAATTTATGATTTCATTGAAATCACCACCTGGAAAGTCAGTTCTGCCTATAGATTCCTTAAAAAGCGTATCTCCAGTAAAACAGGCATCATCGATTTTGTAACATACTCCACCAGGTGTATGTCCAGGGGTATGAATAGTTGTTATAAAAATGCCTTCTCCAAATGATAAAGTGTCACCATCTCTTAACAAAATATCAGCATCTTTTGATATGATTTTTCCAAAGCCAAACTCAGACAAATTCATCGCCGGGTTTTTAAGCATTTCTGCATCATCGGTACCAATGCAAACTTTTGCTCCAAATTTGTCTCTAAAGTAATCGATACCCCCAATATGATCAAAATGCCCATGAGTTATCAAAATATACTTCAATCTAAAATCATTATCTATCAAATAATCTTTCACTTCAGGTACAAAATCGCCAGCATCTACCATTATACATTCATGACTACCTTTTGCAGATACTATATAACAGTTAGCTTGAAAACGCCCTACTGAAAATTTTTTAATATCTAAATCGTTTCTCATATCGCACTCACCTTAAAAAATCCTTTTTGAATCTAAAAGTATCGTTACTGGTCCATCATTTATCAAAGAAACCCGCATCATAGCACCAAATTTTCCTGTTTTAACAGGAAGTCCTGTTTCATTCAATTTATTACACAATGTATCAAAAAGGTACAGTGCTTTTTCTGATTTGGCAGCATTCATATAATTAGGTCTTCTACCTTTTCTTGCATCTCCAAGAAGCGTAAACTGTGACACTAATAAGATTTCGCCGTTAACATCAACGATAGAAAGGTTCATCCTACCTTCTTCGTCATCAAAAATCCTCAAATTGGCGATTTTATCGGATATATATTCTACGTCCTCCAAGCCATCATCATTTGAAACACCCACCAAGACTACAAGTCCTTTGTTAATTTCTCCTACTATATTGTCTTCAACTGTGACATTTCCTTGCAAAACTCTTTGAACAACAGCCCTCATGTTTTAATACCTCCAATGCTGCATTTTTTGTCCTGACTAAATTTCATGCACTTATTCTGTATACATCAGTCACACCATCAAGAGCTTTTAATTTATTCATAATTTTTTCAAGCTGCTCTTTCGATGTAATCTCTAACGTCAAATTAATTATCGCAATATTGTCCCTTGTTGTCCGTGCATTTACGGCTCTTACAGAGATTTTTATGTCAGCTAATATACTGGTAACATCCGTCAGTAATCCATACCTATCAATAGCCATAATTTGAATATCTGCTTGATACGCAATGTTTTTGCCCTGATCCCATTCAACTTCTATAATTCTATTTTTATCGTAAACATAATCTTTTATATTCGGACAATCCTTTCTGTGTATTGAAACTCCACGGCCTTTGGTAACATAGTCTACTATTTCATCACCCGGGACAGGAGAACAGCATTTCGAAAATCTAACCATGACATTGTCTTCGCCTTTTACAATGACACCCATTCCACCAATCTTTTGCTTTTTCTTTGTTTCTGATACGGTAGGAATATGCCTTTTGGACTCACTTTCTACTTGCTTTAACTCTTCTTTTATGCGCGGTATTATCTGATTTAATGCAAGCCCACCAAATCCAATTGTCGCATATAGATCTTCTTCAGAATGCATATTTAACTTTTTTAGCACAGATTCCATTATGTCGCTTTTTAATTGGGATTGTTGTATCCCTTGTCTTTTTAACTCTCTGTAAAATATTTCTTGTCCCCGCTCAATATTTTCTTCTCTCTTTTCCTTTTTGAACCACTGCCGTATTTTATTTTTAGCTTGTGAACTTTTTACAATCTGAAGCCAGTCTCTGCTGGGACCTCTGTCAGCATTGGTTGTCGTGAGAATCTCAACTATATCACCATTTTTAAGCTCATAATCTATTGGAACAATCTTTCCATTTACTTTAGCGCCATTTAATCTGTGACCTATTTCGGTATGAATGCTATATGCAAAGTCAATAGGCGTAGAACCAGCCGGTAGACTTATGACATCACCTTTAGGAGTAAAAACGTAAACCTCATCTGTAAACAGATCTATTTTTAAGGTCTCCATGAATTCCTTAGCATCTTTTAACTCTCTTTGCCACTCCAAAAGCTGCCGCAACCAGGAAAGCTTAGCGTCAAACTCATCTTCGTAAGATTTACCCTCTTTATACTTCCAGTGAGCTGCAATTCCGTATTCTGCTGTCCTGTGCATGTCCCAAGTTCGAATTTGTATTTCAAATGGTTCACCTTTCGGCCCAATTACAGTAGTGTGAAGAGACTGGTACATATTTGGCTTTGGCATAGCAATATAATCTTTAAATCTGCCAGGCATAGGCTTCCACAGTGTATGAACAACGCCTAATGTCCCATAACAATCTTTTACAGTATTGACAATTACTCTGACAGCCATTAAATCATAAATCTGCTCAAAAGTCTTGTTTTGCTGCTTCATTTTTTTATAAATACTGTAAAAATGTTTAGGTCTTCCATCAACATCAGCTTTTATTCCGATTTCATTCAATTTTTCTTTTAACTTTTCAATGAGTTCTTTTATGGATTCTTCTCTCTCTTTCCGCTTCTTTGCAACCTTTTCAACGAGACTATAATATTCATCAGGATGAAGGTATCTCAATGATAAATCCTCCAGCTCCCACTTTATCATTGACATACCTAATCTATGGGCAATAGGAGCGTATATTTCCAATGTTTCTTGTGCTTTCTCCTTTTGCTTCTCTTCGCTCAAAAATTTAAGAGTACGCATATTGTGAAGGCGATCAGCGAGCTTTATCATTATAACTCGTATATCTTTAGCCATTGCAATGAGCATTTTTCGCATATTTTCAGCCTGCTGCTCTACTTTCGATTTGTACTCTATCATGCCAAGCTTTATCACGCCGTCTACTAAATCAGCAATTTCCTGCCCAAATTCATTTTTTATATCTTCATAAGAAATAGATGTATCTTCTATTACATCATGAAGAAGTCCACTGGCAATAGTAGATACATCAAGTTCCAGATCAGCAAGAATCATTGCAACTTCTACAGGGTGGACAATATACGGTTCTCCTGAATTTCTGTATTGTCCTTCATGAGCTTTTAACGCATAATTATAAGCTTTTAATATTAAATTAATATCATCTTCAGATTGATCGTATTTTTTTACTCTCTCAATAATTTTTTCAATCATTATTAATGATCACCTTTTTAAAACCGACATTTTAAAACTTTATCAATGAAATGACATCATAACCTTCTAACTTTTTACGTCCATTTAAAAAAGTCAATTCTGTCAAGAACAATATACAATCGACAATACCGCCCAATTCTTCAATTAACTTCGCTGCAGCATATATTGTACCGCCAGTTGCCAATAAATCATCGACAATAATAACTCTCTGCCCTTTGCTAATAGCGTCTTTGTGTATCTCCAATGAATCCACACCGTACTCAAGCTCGTATTGATAATTGACTGTTTCAGCAGGTAACTTCCCAGGTTTCCTAACAGGCACAAATCCCAATCCCATTTTATATGCCAATGGTGCTCCAAACAAAAAGCCTCTGGCCTCTGGACCTGCAATCAAATCAGCATTTCTATCTTTTACGGCATCAGCTAACATGTCTATTGAAAACACAAACGCATCTTTATCCTTTAAAACAGGTGTTATGTCTTTAAAACCAATTCCTTCTTTCGGAAAATCCGGTATCTCCCTTATAAGTGATTTAACATCTTCTAACGTCATGCTGTTTCCTCCTTAACATTCTTTTTCAATATTTGAAAAGCAAATTTTATAAAACTTTTTTCCGCCATATACAGTTTTTGTAATAGCTGGTGATCTTTAATATTCACTTTTGAATCGACACAATTTCTCCTTAACACAAAAATATTATCACTTTCTTCTATATTAATCAATCCATTGTCTTTAAGAATTTTTAAACATATCATTGACTTTATGGAATTCAAATTAAAATAATCGTAAATTTGATCTTTTAATATCAACGTATCTGAATTTTCTTTCATGCTTACAAATATTTTAGCAAAATCACTCCTTCTGGGTACAATATTGTAGATATCATTTAAACTGCTTTTTAAGTCTTCCTTTCCAAACAAAAGGTGTACAATACTTTCTCTGCTGTTTGCTAATATATTATAAAACATTTTTGAATCGAATGGTATATCGTAAAAAACTATATTTTTAAACTTAGAAGGCAAATGCATAATTTCATCAGCATTAATGCACCACAAAACTGCATTCTTTGCATCGACAATTTTATTGCTTAACTTAAAATTACAATAGTTGCAAGCATTGAGATAATTAATAAGCTCTTTTATATGATATCGGGTGTTTATTATGACTGCTGTACTATCATCACTTTTAAACAATTTTAAAACATAAGATCTTTTATCATCGATATTTCGCATATCAATAAAATTATAGCTTTCTAATCCTTGAAAATCATCGTTAAAGCTCATTAAAGTATTGTATAAATTTCTGAAAAATAATACATTTTTCTCTTTCACTAAAATATCTTTTGCTATTATCTCAAGCTTTTTCTCTCCATTCCACTCGTTTACTTTGACAAAACCTGCAATATCTAAAACCGCTCCTGTGCTAATCTTATCAAATTCGCAAGCTCTATTGAATAAAACGACATTGTACATAACATCATTTTTCTCAACCATTATTCGAATGTGTTTGTTATCTCCAAAGAGAGAAATTTGTTTTACAACCAAATTTTTAATCGCATACATTGGCACAGGATTTCCACTGCCAAAAGGCTCTAACAAACTTACTTGATTTGCTCCATCACAATCCAATACATCATCAATAGAAGTTTCTATCTCGATTATCGGCATCATATCAAAAGCAGTTAATTTCGTCTTAGCATATTCATTGAGTTTAAATCTAAAATCATCTATTTGACTGCTATCTATAGTCAAGCCTGCAGCCATTTCATGCCCACCAAAGTTAATCAAACAGTCACCAGCATATTTTATTGCCTCGTATATATTAAATCCTTTTATACTTCTTCCTGAACCCTTGCCAAAACCACCACTGACACTTATTAAAATGGAGGGTCTATGATATCTTTCTGTTATCCTTGAAGAAACTATCCCAATTACACCCGGATGCCAATTTTCGCTATAAAGAACAATAAACTTTTCTTTTTCTAAGTCCACATTATTTTCAACTTGCATAATAGCTTCCTCTAATATCTTTTTCTCTATTTCTTGTCTTTTCGCATTCTCGCTATTTAAATAAGCCGCTATTCTGTCAGCTTCTATAGGATCATCTGTTACTAACAAATTCACACACAATACGGCACTTTCTAATCTTCCTGCAGCATTTAACCTGGGAGCCAATATGAATCCAACATGGTACGTATCTATATCTCTTTTATTAAGGCCGGCAGAATTTATCAAAGCCCTTAATCCTTTGTTTTTTGTATTTCTCATCATCTTTAATCCTTCTTTTACTATCACACGATTCTCTCCAGTAAGCGGTACTATATCTGCTACCGTTCCTAAAGCTACTACATCAAGAAATTCCAATGCTTCATCCCCTAATAGTGCCAAACAAAGCTTAAAAGCAACTCCAACACCTGCTAATTCTCTATATGGATATGCACAATCTTTAATATGTGGATTTACGATACAATTAGCTTCTGGCAGTATATCCGGAACTTGATGATGGTCTGTAATAATAACATCAAGGCCCAGTTTTCGTGCATACTGTACTTCCTTTAATGACGCTATCCCGCAATCAACAGTTATAATAAGCTTTGTTCCGGAATCGCACAATATTTTAACAGCATCCATGTTTATTCCATAACCTTCCAAGAGGCGATCTGGTATGTAAAAATCTACATTTGCACCAAGCCTTTTTAATGCAATATATAAAATTGAAGTGCTGGTTATACCATCCACATCGTAATCACCATATATCGCTATTTTGTCATTTAATCCGATATGATATTTTATGATTGAAACCGCTTTTTCTATTCCTTCCAATAAATAAGGATTATTAAGCGCGTTTAATGTTGGGTTTAAATATTCATAAACTTTTTTCAAATCATCATATCCTCTATTGACAATTGTCTGTGCGACATAAGTTTTTAAATTAAACTTATTTGCAATTTCATCAACAAGTTTATCATTTTTAGCCTTTTTTGATACCCAGTTGTAGACCATCTCATTCCGTCACCTCACAAAACACATTATTTTCGCTTTTTTTCTATAAAAAGTATGTAATAGACAATCGCCATACATAATATAAACGATATTAAGTAGCCAACTAAGCCCACTGCATTGTAACCATATACTTTGTACCCACCATTTAGAGACATTATAAGTGATGAACCTATTATAAGCGACGCAGCTATAATGCTTATGATCATTTTATTTATCATTGAATTAAGGTCGTACTTCATCTTTTCAGTCTCTTCAATGTCCAATTTTACTCTTACATTGTCTTTTAATATCTTTGAAATTATCCCCTGAAGCTTTGATGGAAACTTCTTTAAATGAACGTATATCTTATGGAGGTCTTTTGCATTTTCACTCAGCGTTTTGGCAAAATTGAAATTGTTTATGTATATCTTTTTTACAAAATCTTTAGCAATATCAGATATGCTGAAGTCAGGGTCTAATTCTTTTCCAACTCCTTCAATGGTCGCCAATGATTTTAGTAACAGCGTAAACTCTGCAGGCATGATCAATTTGTACTTGTAGATGATTGAAGTTATCTTTTTAGCAGAATCATTGATATTTATATTTTTAAGAGGAGTATTGTAAAAATAGCTGATGATCCCGCTAAGATCGTACTTCAAATGCCTTATATTTACGCCATCTCTTATGGCATCCATATCTGTTAAAATCGAAACAACTTCATCTGTATCATTGTCGACAAAAGCCTTAAAAAGTTCTACTATCATTTCCCGGTTAGACCTGTCTATATATCCTACAATGCCAAAATCTATGTATGACAGCTTTCCATCTCTTCTTATGAGGATATTGCCTGGATGGGGATCGCCATGAAAAAATCCATAGACGAATATCTGCATGAATATAGACATAGCACCGTTGTATGCTATCCTCTTTAAATCAAATCCACTATCACGCAATTTTTCCTTGTTTTTAACGCTGATTCCGTCAATGTACTCCATTGTTAAAACTTTTTTTGTCGTGTATTCCCAATATATTTTTGGTATGTAGACATACGGCTCATTAATAAAGTTTTCTCTAAACTTGTCTGCGTTATTGCCTTCCAAAGTATAGTCTAATTCATTTAGAAGTGACTCTGACAACTCGTTTACCACATCCAAAAAATCAACGGGTGAATCAGTGAGTCGTTCATTCAATATCTTTGCAATTGTCTTTAAGATGATAATATCCGCTGTTATTTTCTCATATACGCCTGGCCTTTGGACTTTAACTACGACGTCATTTCCTTCCCTCGTTATTGCTCTGTACACTTGCCCAATGGATGCAGACGCTATTGGCTCTTTATCAAAAGTCAAGAATAAATTAGAAATTTTATCTCCCAATTCATCTTCAACGATTTGGCGCATTGTATCAAACTCTACAGGCGGAACATCATCTTGAAGCTTTGATAACTCATTAATCACATCATGTGGAAGCAAATCAGGTCTTGTGCTTAATAACTGCCCCATCTTCACAAATGTAGGCCCTAACTCCTCTAAAGTAATTCGAATCCTTTCAGATAAAGCAATCGGTAAATCATTCTTCCGTATATAAACAAACGGTATGCTCTTTTTCTTTGACAATACTTCGCTTATAAAACCAAATCCATTTTTTGTGAGTATTTTTAGTATTTCCCTATACCTTTTTATATACCTTCTCGTTGAAAAAATACTGAACAGATTCATTTCCACACCTCAATAAAAATATAGCGGCAACATACTTAAAAGTATTATGCCACTAATTAAGAAATTTACATATTCTGATTGTTCTGAATAAGCTGATCTAATTTGCTTTCCAGTTCAGCTATCCGCGCCAACAAAAGATCGTATTCTTCTCTCGTCACTAAATTTGCTTCCTTAGCCATTTGCTGAATATTCTCATAAGCCTTTTCTTTAATGACTTGCTTCTGTTTATTTACAGAATTCAATGCACTATTTATGAAATTGTTTTTGTCTTCTGCAGTAAGTTCGCCACGCTTTACAAGCTCTTGAGCGATCTCCTCTATCTTATCTTTTGTCAAAGAAACAGCACCAAGCCCTGCAAGAAACATCTCTTTAAGCATGCTATCACCTCCTATCATGCTTTTTGAGGTTTATTTCCTACCTTGTTTCCTACTCTATTTTTTCCTTCTTTATCCTTAAATATAACCCAAAGCGGACTAGCAATAAATATTGATGAATATGCACCGCTAGTAATACCAACTAAAAGAGGCAAAGCAAAACTCTTTATAGATGCAGGTCCAAAGAAGTACATAAGTATAAGCATCAGCAAAACTGTCATGACAGTATTTATCGACCGGGTCATCGTCTCATTTACGCTGACATTTGCTATCTCTTTATAGCTTGCCTTTCTCATCAATTTTATATTGTCCCTAATTCTGTCAAAAATAACAATCGTATCATTGATAGAATAACCAAAAACCGTAAGTATAGCAGCAACGAATGGAGTATCTACAACAATTCTAAGCAGTGCATAAGCAGAAATCATTATTAAAATATCGTGTATCAAAGCTAAGACAGCCGCAGCACCCATCTCGAAATTAAACCTGAAGCCAATGTAAATAAGTATAAGAAGTGCAGCTACGGCAGATGCTAAAATCGTTCCAAACTGCATCTCTTTACCTATGGATGCACTGACATTCTGTGACGATACAAGGTCTTTAACAGTAAGTTTATACTTAGATTCTATAGCATTTATAACGGCAGTCCTCGTCTTATCGTCAAGGCTTGGAGTCGTTATTGAAACATACGTGTTATTGGGACCAATAGCTTTTACCTGCGAATCTTTAACACCATTGCTTTTTAAAATACTTGTAATTTCATTATTCATGGCAATCGTCACAGGCTTATGCATATTAAATTCAACTACAGTACCTCCAGTAAAGTCAAGTCCCCAATTTAATCCCATCGTAAATAAAGCAATAAGTCCTGCAAGTATTATTATGCCTGATATTGTAAACCACACTTTCGTCTTTCCAATTACATCTATGTTCCACTTTATATTATTCCATCTCATTATATTCGCCTCCTTATGCACCGTATACTCTGATATTCTTAGTGAATTCTGTTTCAACAATCGACTTAAGTAAGAACCTTGAAACAGTTATTGCAGTAAACATACTTGAGATAACACCGATTATAAGCGTCAATGCAAATCCTTTTACCGTTCCTGCTCCCATGAAGAACAAGACAAATGCAGCAATAAGGGTTGTTATGTTTGAATCAAATACAGCCACAAATGCTTTTCTAAATCCGGCGTCTAAGGAAGCTCTTATGGATTTTCCTGCTCTCATCTCTTCTTTCATTCTCTCAAAAATGATTATATTGGCATCAACTGCCATACCTATTGACAAAAGCATACCAGCAATACCAGGCAAATCCAATGTGACATGCAACAATGCGTATACTATAAAGTTTATTACAATGTATATTCCAAGAGCTATATCTGCTATCAATCCAGGCAGTCTATAGAAAGCTATCATAAACAATAAAACTATTAAGAGTCCATACATACCTGCTTCTTCACTTGCTTTTAATGCACTTGGTCCTAATGTAGCACCAACAGAGCTGTATTCAACCTGTTTCAGCGTCACTGGAAGTGCCCCACCTCTTATAAGGTTGGCCAGATTTTTTGCTTCATCAAAGTCCTTCATCCCATTTATAACCGCTTTGCCATCAGGAATCTGCTCTTGTACTACTGGCGCAGATATGGTCTTATCGTCAAGGACTATTGCTATTTGCTTGCCTACAAACTTTGCTGTCGCATCTGCAAAAGCTTTCGCACCTTTGCTGTTTAAATCAAGTGTAACAACTGGCTCCTGTACACCGGTCTGAGTCGTTTGATAAACTGCTTTTGAGTCTTTAACATCCGCACCTGTCAATATAACTTTGCCATCAGGCCCTACAAATTTAAGCTGTGCTGTCTGTCCTAAGTAAGAAATAACTTGATCAGGATCGTTAACACCTGGAATCTCTATTCTTATCCTATTGGATCCTTGTTGAACTATAAGCGGTTGTGATACGCCTAAAGCATCTACTCTGTTTCTTATTATTGAAATCGCCCTTGTCATAGCATCTTGAGAAACATTCCCTTGTGCCTGTTCCAAGACGTAGACACCACCTCTTAAGTCAAGTCCCAGCCTTATACTGTCTTGAACTGGCTTAATCGAATAATTTCCGGCATTTACACCATAAAAAGCAACATACGCTACTATTATGGCAAGCACGATTACTGATAAAAATTTTGCCAATCCTCTCGATTTCATCATTATCCCCTTTCTTTTGTTCGCTACGTTTTATTATATTACTTTTATTGTAAACGGTCAATTATCAAATTGCCATAGCTTACTATTTTTCATAAATATTATTTTCTTTTAACATTTCATAAGCTTTAATTGCTATAGCACACTCAAATCTCTTTTTCTGCATCTCACAAGACAGTTCATATGGTTTATTTATGTCCTCGTTAATATTATAATTGTTGGCAAAGCATCCACCGCTGCAGTAAAATCTCGCCCAACATTTGCTACACTCTTCTCTCTTATATATATCGCTTTCCATGAATTCCTCTTGTAGCTCTTTATTTTCAATTCCTGTGTAAACACTACCTAATTTGAAAGAATCATTTCCTACAAATTGATGACATGGGTATATTTCACCATCAGGAGTTACAGCCGCATATTCAAACCCGGCACCACAACCCTGAAGCCTTTTTTTGATGCAAGGGCCGTTATCCAAACTTATTTTAAAATGATAGAATGAAAAAGGTCTGTCATCCTCCATTCTCTCTACATACTTTTCGGCAAGCTTGTCATATTCTTTTAAAATCTTTTCTAAATGTTCTTGCTTTAATGTGTAATCTGTATCTTCTTTTTCCACTACAGGTTCTACTGAGATTTCCCTTATTCCCATATCGGCCAAATGCAGTACATCTTCGGAAAAATCAAGATTTTTAGCTGTAAAGGTTCCTCTAACGTAATGTTCCTTATTGCCTCTTTTTAAAACAAAGTTTTTAATTTTGGGGAAAATCACATCGTAAGAACCACTGCCATCAATCCTTTTTCTCATAGCATCATTTATCTCTTTTCTGCCATCAAGACTCAACACTACATTAGAAAAATTCTCATTTATGTATGTGGCTTTCTCTTCATCTAATAATACACCATTCGTAGTTATAGTGTATTTAATAGTCTTTCCATATTTTTTTGCTTCTTCTCTTCCATAATCAACCAATTTTTTTACAACATCAAAGTTTAAAAGCGGTTCTCCTCCAAAAAAATCCACTTCTACGATCTTCCTGTTTCCTGAATTTTTGATTAAAAAATCTATAGCTTTTTTGCCTACTTCATACGGCATCAACTTCCTGCCACCTTTAAAATCGCCAGTTGACGCAAAACAGTAACTACATCTTAAATTGCAATCATGTGCCACATTAAGGCAAATAGCTTTTATCACAGAATCTTTTCTGCTTACTTCTATATCCTTGTACACATCTTCAGAATAAAGAAGACCTTTTTGACGGAGAGACTCTATTTCATCGTACGCTTCTTTAATATCCGATTCAGCGTATTTATCTTTTAATAAATCACATATCATATCAAAGTCATTATCTAAATATAAATCCAACAATTCATAAGTTAAATCATCCACAACATGTATTGCTCCACTAACAGGATCTAATACGATATTCATTCCTAATTGTCTAAATTTATGTATTATGCTATGCATCTTAACCTCCTATACATTTTAAGTGGCAGTAACATATCATTACTGCCACTTGCCTATGTAAATTAATTTTGGCACTCCTGATTTGCAACAGTGCACGAAGTCTTGCAAGCAGATTGGCATGATGCCTGACATTCTCCACAGCCAGGTTTTTTCAGGCTATCTTTCAATGATGTTCTGTTGATTGTTACAATATGTCTCATTTTCATACCTCCTCTTCCTTTTGATTATAACATATAATTCACGACAATAAAAGCTATAGATTTATCCCTATCATGCCACCTATAGCACCCAAAATAACTCCCCAAATAAGCTTTAAAGCTATTCCAGCATTTATTCCAGCTTCTTTTACAAAATAAACTCCTAAAAACAGCATAAGGAGAACATAGAGAAGACCTGCTAAGCCACCATTTAACCAACCTTTGCTTTTTGTATTGCGGGCAGCTATAGCACCAGATAAAACTATGCCAATTATCGTTATAAGCATTGTAAGCGTGGGAAGCGTTAATTCTGAAAGTGGTGTATATGTCAATACCAACGCATAAATTATAAAAAATAGAAGCGTAATTATATAGCTTATTAGCAATCCAACTATTATACCAGGTATGTTTAATATTCTGTCGTTGTAATTTTGAGTTTTGCTTTTCATTAAAGCACCTCCCTTTTTTCATCAGTAAATTTTATGCTTGTAAAAAAGACAATATTACATCTTATTAAAGCAAAAAAATGCGGTTTCCCGCATCTTTTTATTTGTTTTCGCTTTGTGAACTTAATACTTTTCCTACAGACCATTTGGCTATCTTTAATTTGACTTTATCGGCGCCTACTTCAATCGTAATCGCATCGTCTTTTATGTTTAATATCTTGCCGTAGATACCGCTTTTTGTAAGAATCTCGTCACCAGGTTTTAATGCATCAATCATAGCTTTCTCTTTCTTTTCCCTTCTCTGCTGTGGCAATATCAATAGAAAGTAAAAAATTGCCATAAAAATTACAATTTCGCCAATTAAATAAATCGTTTGAGCGTTCATTTTATTCCTCCTCGTATAATTATGAATATTCTCGGCAACTTCTGTTGCCTGATATATCTGAATTTCAGGAGACATATTTTAAATTTATCCCCCAAAATTTCATTCTGAAATCCTTT
>NZ_JBPODR010000029.1:0-23648 GCF_051201035.1 Thermoanaerobacterium thermosulfurigenes | reverse complement strand
ATGGATTTACTATTACCATATATTCAACTAGATGTAAAATATAAAAATTCTTGTAGAGATAAATTTTTTGCTGGAATTTTGATGCGAAATCTCTGTCTCTTTTATTTTTTTGTTTATTTTTTCAAAGAATGTGATATAATATAGATAAAGAGGTAACCGTCCGCAAAATGCGGTTGCCCAGATAAGTTAAGGTTTAAACCATAACCGCACTGGTGCTAGCAGGGCGGTTATTTTTCTCTTTTAAAGCCGAGAATCGCTATAATTAACATTCCGAACATTATCATCAAAGACAATGTCTCGTATGTATTCATCATAGCAACCACCTCCTTTTAAGGAGAGTGGCAACCGCACCCTGCTACAGGCTACCTCAAATACAATTATAACATATATTTATAATTATAGCAGGTAAAAAGCGCATCAAAATAACATTTTTAGTTGCGCAATTTTCATATTTTCATCCTATATGGTATAATCATAGTAAAAAGCAAAAGTAGGAGTGGATTAGATGATAGATAATAAAGAGATCAGGGAGGTCATACCCCACAGGTATCCGTTTTTGATGATTGATAAAGTGTTGGAGATTGAAGATGGTAAGAAAGCCGTAGGCATAAAAAACGTCTCTGCAAATGAACCTTTTTTTCAAGGGCATTTTCCGGGGAATCCCATTATGCCGGGTGTACTTATTGTAGAGGCTATGGCGCAGCTTGGTGGAATAACCGTTATGCACGGGAAAGACAATAATAACATGATAGGGCTTTTTACAGGCATCAATAAGTGCAAATTCAAAAGAGTAGTAGGGCCTGGAGATCAGTTAAAGATTGAAGTTGAGATAATCTCGTCAAAATTGAATCTCATAAAGGCGAAAGGCGTTGCGACGGTAGATGGTGACTTGGCAGCCGAAGCTGAGATATCGTTTATGCTGGTGGAGAAAAATTAAATTGAAGGTGCGTTAAATGTCAACAGTAAAGAAAACTGCTGAAGCTGCAGGACTTGTGATGGTTATAACATTGATAAGCAAAATAACTGGTTTTTTGAGAGAGGTAGTCATAGGATCAAAGTTTGGCACCACAAAATACGTAGATGCTTATAACATGGCTCAGAACATACCGATGGTTTTGTTTGCTGCGATTGCGGCATCTATCGGCACTACAGTCATACCCCTTTTTTCTGAATACCTTGCAAAGAAAGGAAAGGATAAGGCTTTTGACTTTATAAACAACCTTTTAAATGCTTTGATTCTATTGACAGTTATCTTTGCGTCAGTAGGCATAGTGATGGCGCCGATTTTAGTCAAAATAATGGCACCGGGATTTAAAGGTGATGTCTACCACGCTACATTGAAGCTTACGATGATTTTGATGCCTGTGATGGTATTTGTGTTAGTGTCAAATATCATAACAGGTGTTTTGCAATCACTTGACCATTTTTCTGTACCTGCAATGATAGGCATACCGTACAACATCATCATAATAGGTGTAGCACTTTTATACGGAGCTAAATACGGTATATATGGTGTAGCTGTAGCAACTGTGGCAGGGTCTATCATTCAGGTGATTATGCAGCTTCCGGTCCTTTATAAGTTTGGCTTCAGGTACAGATTTGTGCTGGATTTGAAAGATGAAGGGGTAAAAAGAGTAATCATATTGGCAATGCCTGTTCTCGTTGGAACATCAATACAAGTTATAAACACCTACGTTGACAGGATGATAGCGTCATATTTGCCATCAGGCAGCATTGCAGCTCTAAACTATGCAAATAGGCTCATAGGCTTTGACATATTTTCAATGGCAATCGCAATTGTAATATATCCGATGCTTTCAAAGCACTTTGCGGCTAACAACATAGATGAGTTTAAAAAAGGCATAAAGATGGCAGTTAAAGCGATACTCTACATCATGATTCCAGTAACAGTAGGTGCCATAATATTTAGGTACCCGATCATAAGGATCTTGTTTGAGAGAGGAGCCTTTAACGAAAGATCAACTTATCTTACTTCTATTGCTTTCATGTTTTTAAGTTTAGGCATGACAGCCAATGGGCTTAGAAATGTCCTAAGCAGAGGCTTTTATTCTTTAAAAGATACCAAGACGCCGATGGTAAATGGTGCAATTGCCGTTTTAGTAAATATAGGACTTAATCTAATCATCGTAAGGTATCTTGCATTAGGAGGACTTGCATTGTCTACGTCCGTTGCAGCAACTTTAACATCGTTGATGCTTATGTATTCCTTGAAGAGGAAGATAGGCATTATCGGTGGATATGAAATTTTAGCCTCCTTTTTAAAAGCAGTTATAGGCTCTGCTATAATGGGAGGATTTGCATATTTGACATTCAATCTTGTCATGAGACATTTGCCAGATACAAAAATTTACGAAGCTGTATCATTAGTAACTGCAATTTTTGTGGGTTCTATCGTCTACATTGCGATTATAATGCTATCGGACAATTCTATATTGGGTTATGTAAAAAAAGGTGCAAAAATGTTAAAGGGAAAATTAGCTGGTGATTAAAGGAGTGATTTCGATGAAATCAAAGGTATACTATTACAATATGAGGTCTTTAAAGCCATCAGGAAGTATTACATCAAAAGTATCAAGGCTTTTTGACGTAGCAGGATTTAAAAGCATTTTTAAGAAAGACGATTTGGTTGCAATAAAACTGCATTTTGGAGAAAGAGGAAATAACGCATACATAAATCCCATCTTTGTAAGACAAGTGGTAGACAAGGTTAAGGCCAACGGCGGCAAACCGTTTTTGACTGATTCGAATACACTTTATAAGGGAAGCCGCGCGAATGCCGTAGACCATTTGATTACAGCCATAGAAAATGGTTTCGCTTATGCCGTTGTCAATGCACCCTTGATAATAGCAGATGGCTTATTAAGCAAAGATGCGGATGAAGTAGAGATAAACAAGAAGCACTTTAAGACGGTAAAAATATCGTCTAACATAGTCAATGCCAATTCCATGATCGTGCTTTCGCATTTTAAGGCACATGAGATTGCTGGATTTGGTGGTGCCATAAAAAATCTTGCTATGGGGTGTGCTACAAGAGCAGGCAAACAGCAGCAGCACTCTACCGTAAGCCCAAAAGTAGGCAAAAAATGCACTGCCTGTCAGACATGTATCAAAAATTGTCCGGAAGATGCCATATCACTGGTAGATGGCAAAGCTTACATAGATCCTGAAAAATGCATCGGATGTGGAGAATGCATCACAATGTGCCAGTACGACGCCATAAATCCGCAGTGGGGCACAGACATGGATGAGTTTGTGGAGAGAATGACGGAGTACGCCTATGGAGCCTATATGAATAAAAAAGGCAAAATAGCCTTTATGAACTTTGTAATGAATGTGACGCCATTGTGTGATTGCACACCGTGGAGCGATGCGCCTATTGTACAGGATATAGGAATACTGGCATCATTTGACCCTGTTGCCATAGACAAGGCCAGCTTTGACCTTGTAAATAGACAAGCAGGAAATCCACATTCTGCATTAGGAGATTTAGGCAGAGGGCTTAATGAAGGTGATGACAAATTTGCCGCTGTTCATCCTGAGACGAGAGGAGATATACAATTTAAATATGGTGAAGAGCTTGGAATGGGTACTACAGATTATGAGCTTGTAGAACTTAAATAATGCAGATTTTCTGCATTATTTTTTTTAAAAAAGTAAACAAATTTGTATACGATTATAGTATAATGTATGTATAAGGTTAAAAAGGGAGAGGTCAATGATGGAAAAGTATATTATAATTATACCGGTTGCAGGGGTGCTGACGGTAGCATTGCTTTTTTTAATAATGCTTTCAATGATCAAGTTTTCTGACAAGTACATAAATAAAAAAGAAGAGAAAAAGAAAAAGACAAGTTGAACTAAGGACAGTGATGTCCTTTTTTTATACAATAATAATATAGAAAGGTTTGATTAAAGTGAATAGAGGATTTAAAAGAAATGAAATTGATGGCGTTGTCTTTTACACGATACCCGCATTTGAAAATACAGGAAAAGTAAAACATCTTTTTTCCACAAGAATAGGTGGTGTAAGTGGTGGGCCCTACAGTTCTCTTAACTTGAGCCTTACAAGGTACGATGATACAGAAAGCGTGTACGAAAATTTTAATCGTATATGCCATGTTGCAAATATCAATTACAGCGATATGGTTTTTTCAAATCAAATCCATTCAGATGGAATAAAGATTGTAAATGAAAGCGACAAAGGTAAAAACTTTGGCATAAGTGATATAAAAAATGCAGATGCTTTGATGACCAATGAAAGAGGCATACCAATTGTGACATTTTATGCTGACTGCACACCTCTTTATTTCTTAGATCCTGTAAAAAACATTATAGCATTAGCGCATGCTGGATGGAGAGGTACGGCGAAAGAGATTGGTCCTAAGACTGTTGAAACAATGGTAAATGCTTTTGGCTCTCATAAAAAAGACATACTCGCAGCTATAGGTCCAGCTATAGGTGTTTGCTGCTATGAGGTAGGGAAAGATGTGGCAGACAAGATATCAAAATTAAATATCAACATAGGTGATGTATTGTTAGACAAAGGCGATGGAAAGTGGATGTTAAATCTTGAGATGACAAACTACTATGAGCTTATAAATTGTGGGATAAAAGATGAGAACATAACTTTGTCAGGCCTTTGCACATCTTGCAATGCTTATGAGTTTTACTCCTACAGAAGGGATAAGGGTGCAACCGGCAGCATGGCGGCATTTATGGAATTGATATGAGAAAAAATACAAAAAACGCTTAAGATTATTGTTAAAATAGCCGATAAACAATTTATGAGCAAAATTAATACATGAGGTGATAAGGCAGTGAAAAGTATAAGGTTCAAAATTTTCTCATTGGTTACCCTGTTTATCGTCGTACCGCTTCTTATTACAGGCTATTTTTCTGTAAATGAAGCGCAGACAATTTTAAAAAGCAGAATAGACAAATCAAATCAAGCGGCTCTTTCAGTGCTTGACAATTACGTTGGAATGGTGAAGCAAAATGCGGAGATTTCACTTAATGATATTGCCAATTCCAGCGACCTTAAAAACTACATAAAAACAGGCGATTCAAGCAGTTTGTTGGATAAATTAAAAGGTGTAGAAGACAACAATTCGATCATATTGAACGCGTATTTTACAGCTAAAGACGGTAAGACCATCATTTACCCTGTTCAAGATGTTAGCGGCGTAGATCTCACTAAAAGGCCTTGGTATCAGGCTGCTTTAGATGCAGGAGGTGCTATTGCTTCTACTGAGCCTTACAAGGACATCCTGTCTGGCAAACCCGAGATAACCATGTCAAAAGCCATATTTGATGAAAATCAAAACTTAGCAGGCGTTGTTGGAATAGACATAGACCTATCAAAGCTTTCTGATGCCATAAGCAGCATAAAGATAGGAAATACAGGATACTTTTACCTTATGACAAGCGATGGTACTGTAATATCACATCCAGACAAAACTGAGATGTTTACAAAAATGACGAAGTACAGCTTTGGCAAACAGCTTTTGTCACTTAACAATAAGACGATTGAGTATACTTTTAATAACCAATTGAAGTTTGCCAGCGTCAAAAAGCTAAACGAATTTGGATGGATCGGCGTTGTAACGACAACTATTCAGGAGTTAAATGCTGATACAAACTCAATAAAGAATACAATGATAACAGTGATGATTATCTGTCTCATATTTGGTTTGCTGCTGGCATTTATATTTATTTCTACTTTGACAGGCGGCATCAGGAAAATATCAAAGACGATGGAAAAAGCGTCAAAAGGTGAGCTTGTGCTTAGCACTGATATAAAATCAAGAGATGAAGTAGGACTGCTTTCAAAAAGCTACAATGACATGATTGAAGGAATACGATCATTGGTCATGAAGATAAAAAATGTTGCTGAATCTGTAAACAACATTTCCAATAACATTGCATCATCATCAGAGCAAGTTTCGTCCACAATGCAGGATGTGGCCAGGGCAATAGAGCAGATAGCTGAGGGCTCATCGAATCAGGCTGAAAGCGCTCAAAGCAGTGCTAAAGCAACACTGGAGCTTGGAAAGCTTATAGATACAGCTATGAACGACTCTAACAATATTTTGGACGAAGTCACAAACATAAACATGATTTCGGAAAGCAGCAATGAGATAATTGAAAGCCTTTTAGCGAAGACGCAGCAAAGCATTGAATCTAACAACAAAGTAAGAGAGTCTACACTTTTCTTAAGAGATAAGTCAAACCAGATAGGAAAGATAGTGGATACAATAAGGCAAATAGCGGATCAGACCAATTTGCTGTCTTTAAATGCAGCCATAGAAGCTGCAAGGGCGGGAGAGGCTGGAAAAGGCTTTGCTGTTGTTGCTGACGAAGTGAGAAAATTGGCTGATGAGTCAAGCCTTGCTGCTAAAAGCATATCAGAGCTTATATCTGAGATACAAAATGATGTAAATGAAACAGTTGCAACGGTGGAAAATGCCAATAATATCGTCATGGAGCAAAGCAATTCCGTCAATAACACGAAAGAGATATTTGAAGGCATAATACAAGCCTTGAAGTTTGTGACAGATATGATAAACAGCCTGAACGACTCTTTAAAAGAGATAGAGGCTAATAAGAACAAGATCGTTGATGCTGTGCAAGATATAGCTGCTGTATCTGAGGAGACTGCGGCGTCAACCGAGGAGATTTCGGCATCATCACAAGAGCAAACAGCTATAATCGAGGAGCTTTCAAGTACGGCAAACGAGCTTAAAGGGTATGCAAAAGAGCTTATGGAGTCACTTAAGATGTTTAAAATAGAGTAAAGTACAAAAGAACAGGTAAGTAAAAAGACCTGTTCTTTTTATAATATGCTTTCCAAAAATGCTTTGTTTTGAAGTACCATAGGATTGTTTGGGTCATACTTTCTCGCTTCTTCATTATGCATATATGATTTTTCTATGTCACCTAATCTGTAATAGCATATGCACAACTGAATATGTGGAAGCCATGTTGAACATGCTATATTTACAAAGCCTTGATTAGGTTTTTCGACTTTTGTCGCAAGCTCATACCAGAAAATAGATTGCTTTATCTTGTTTTCTTGTAAAAATTTATATCCTAATCTGCAACAGAATTCAGGCCTTGGCACGTCGTATTCAAAAGATTTAAAAAGCACTTCATCCCTTTTGTCTAAGTCTCCTAAAGCTTCATAGCAATCAGCAAGCTTTCCGAGAGAATACAGTATATCTTCCATCCATCCTTTCTTGGAGTCTATAAACATGTTGTAGTATTGGATGGCTTCAGTATATCTTTTGTGCTCGGCTAATTCATTTGCATAGTAAAACATGTCTCTTGGTGAAAAGTCTTTTTTGCTTTCAATCATTTTTTCGTAAATTTCAATGTTTCTATTCGATGTATTTTTTACTTTACCATGCATAATTTGTATATCGCTATCGTAAATTTTTCCGTAGACCTCAAGGTATTCATGCACTGCGCCAATCCATTTGAAGTTTTTTGCTCTTTTTATAAGGCGATTTCTAATGCTTACAAAAGATGGACTGCCATTTGATGTTTTAGTCAAGACGTATTTCATCGTCACTGAGTCGATAGATGCGTCAAAATTGTTTTTAAGATCTATAAGCTTTTCTAAATCGCCTGGTTCCACATAATCATCTGCATCAAGCCATAATATATAATCCATTGTCGCTTTGCTAAATGAAAAATTTCTTGCTGCGCTAAAATCGTCTATCCACTTAAAATCAAATATTTTATCAGTATATTTCTTTGCAATGTTTTTCGTAGAGTCAGTAGAGCCTGTATCAACTATGACTATTTCATCTACGGCATCTTTTATGGATGTTAAGCATCTATCCAATGTTAGTTCTTCATTTTTTACTATCATGCACAGACTTATAGTTATACTTTGGCACATATGTTATCCCCCCCCCTTATCTGATTTCAATAAATTTACATCTAAGGGTTGGCAAAACCAAACCCTTAGATGTTTTTTAATATTAGTCAAGCTTTAGCAATGTGATAGAAGCATTTACGACTCCAGAAGCTAAAGTCAAGGCGACGCCTGTATTTCTCAAAGTCAAGACGTCTCCAGCAGATACAGTTATTATAGCTTCACCTACTAATTCTGTTGCGTTGATGATTGTGGAGTACTGTGTTTGAGGTAATGGAGTGCCGTTTAATGTCAACACCATCGAGTTCAAAACAGCCACTGAAGCTGTCGTAGTATAGCCAATTCTATAGGTTCCTCCTATGACAAATGTTATAGGTGCGGTTCCTGTTGTGTGAGAGATGCCTACTAATGGTCCATTGCTGTCAAATGTTACATCTCCACCAAGAATGACGGTGTTACCAGTTGTGTTGTAAATATATCCGTAAGCTGCTATTCCTGCGCCAGTAGGACCAGTCGGACCAGTAGGACATACAGGACATGGTTCATAGGTTATTTCAAGATATGGTTTGTTTACATTGTTAGTTGATTCATACCCTATTATAGTGTCAACTACATTTTCTATTCCTCTTATGGTTATGCCAAAGTTTAAAGGTGGTGTTAAAACCCATTTATACGCTAAATTTGTTATATCAATTCCTATATAGCTTCCTACCATGCTGTCGGTAACAGTGAAAGTGTATGGGGTTATGATTGTAAAAGGTGCCGTATTCCAAGTTACTGTCGATTGACTGAAGTCATTTAAGTTTTCATAGATTGTAATATTCTGTGGATACAGTACGCTGTCAGGCATATCTTTTCTGTTTACATAAAGATACAGTTTAGCATCTGTCATCACATTGCCAGATGGTATAGCTCCCGACAAGTCAAACTTTAATAGAGTTCTGTAAGCATCCGGCATATTTCCAAACCTTAAATATTCGCCAGTAAATAGTGAAATAGAATTGCCGAAATTTTGAGTAGGAAAATACTGTGATATATAAGCATCGTCAGTAGGGTTAATTTGAATAGTTGGCAAAACAACCACCTCGTTTGGAATATTTAGAGCACGATTAAATATAATCATGTTCTAAAACTAATATATGAAGTTGTATATTAATTGTTACATATCGAATGCTATCATAGTGTACTATCAAAATATGTTTTTTGAAAAACCAGTGGTATAATTATTTCAAAAGAACCATTAAAAAGAGGGTGTGATTTTATGAACAATTTTGATTTTGTTTGTCCGACAAAGATCATCTTTGGCAAAGGAACTGAAAATAGAGTAGGTGATGAGACAAAAAGGTATTCAAAAAAAGTATTGTTTGTCTATGGCAGTGGCAGCATAAAAAAGACAGGTCTTTACGACAAAGTCGTAAAATCACTAAAAGACAATGACGTGGATTACATAGAATTATCAGGAGTAAAACCAAATCCAAGGCTTAGCTTGGTTTATGAAGGGATAAAGATTTGCAAAGAAAACGGTATTGACTTCATATTGGCTGTAGGTGGAGGCAGTGCGATAGACACTGCAAAGGCTATCGCTGTTGGTGCACTTTATGATGGCGATGTATGGGATTTCTTTGTAGGCAAAGCTGAGATTGAAAAGGCATTGCCATTAGGTGTAATATTGACATTGGCTGCAACAGGAAGCGAAGCCAGCGACAGTGCAGTCATAACAAATGAAGATGGTTGGTACAAGAAGGGTATACACTCTGATCTCATAAGGCCTCAATTTGCCATAATGAATCCAGAGCTTTTGTACACGCTTCCTCAGTATCAGACGGCTGCAGGTGCAGCGGATATAATGGCTCATATAATGGAAAGGTACTTTACAAATGTCCGCAATGTAGACCTTACAGATAGGCTTTGTGAAGCCACGCTTAAGACCATGATAAACAATGTTCCAAGGCTTATTGAAAATCCCGAGGATTATGATGCGAGAGCTGAAGTGATGTGGGCAGGCACTATTGCACACAATGGACTGTTGGATACGGGAAGAATCGGCGATTGGGCATCACACAGGATTGAGCATGAACTAAGCGCAATCTACGATATAGCACACGGCGCAGGACTTGCTATAATATTCCCAGCATGGATGAAATACGTGTATAAACACGACTTGGATAGATTTGTCCAGTTTGCCGTTAAGGTTTGGGATGTAGACTTGACATTTACCGACAGAGAAGCGATAGCGCTGGAAGGTATAAAAAGACTTGAGGATTTCTTTAGAAACATTGATCTTCCTGTCACACTGAAGGAGGCTAATATACCTTATGACAGGTTTGAGGAGATGGCTGACAAATGCACGTCAAATGGGACGGCAACCGTCGGACAATTTGTTAAACTTACGAAAGAAGACATAATAAACATATACAATCTTGCAAAATAACCTAATACAAGTAAATATATCCTGGTTATGCTATAAAAATAGCTATTCAGGATATATTTTTTTATATCTTTATTTTTTCATTATGTTTCCGCTAACTCAAGATATATGTGATATAATATAATCATAAGGTTTAAAGCAGAAGGTGATTTTATGAAGTTTACAGAGAAAATAGAAATTCCTGAAGAAATATTATTAAGTCTTGGAAAAAGTGGAGAAGAGCTTATAGATGAGATGAAAAAAACTTTAGCAGTTAGATATTATCAAGAGAAAAAGCTTTCATTAGGTCAATGTGCTGGACTTGCTGGTGTAAGTGAGGAAGATTTCATAAAGTATTTATCTGGTTTTAATATAAGCATTTTTTCTTACGTTGGTGGAGAAGAACTTGCGGAGGATATAAGAAATGCGTAAAGTTGTTTTAAACTCTACACCGATTATAATTCTTCGAAATATAGGCCGAATGGATCTTTTAAAACAGCTTTACGAGAATGTATATATCCCTTATGGTGTATATGAAGAAGTGATGATTTTGGCTAAAGAGATTAATGCTGATTTGTGTATTATTGATGATTACCTTGCAAGACAGCTTTTAAAAAGCTTAGGACTTGTTGTAAGTGGCACGCTGGGGATTTTGGTAAAGGCAAAGGAAAAAGGAATCATAAAAAGAGTAAAGCCAGTTGTAGACGATATGATACGAAAGGGATTCTACATCGACAAAAAATTGTATAATGAGATCTTAAATATTTGTGGCGAAAAGTAAAATTGCGTAGAAAAATGTCTAATAATCATGTACAATCTTGCAAAATAACCCAATATATGTAAATATATCCTGATTATGCTATAAAAATAGCTATTCAGGATATATTTTTTTATATATTTGCGATTTTTTTAATAAAATATTAATAATTTTCTTGTATAATAGAATATGTGTAAAATTATAAGGTGTTAAAATGGGAGAGAGAAATTGTATGAAAAAGATAATAGCTTATGTAATATTTCAAGTATTTTTGGCTGTCATAGTTATACCGATGTCAATATTTTACGGTCCTTTTACAAATATCAGAAATACTTTGGTAGCGACAGCTATGACTACATTTAGCCATAAGTACATTGCCACATTATTTTTGCCACAAAGCAAAATTGACGCTATAATGAAGGAAATGACAAATATATCTACAGACAGCAGCAAAAGTAGTCTATTGAATTTCAAAAACAACCACGACACGACGATTGAAGTGAACGACATAAGCAGCAGCAGATTCAAAGGAAAGGTGATTTTAATACACGATCCTACGAGAGTTGAAGTAGGCATATCAAGCAAGCTTCCTAAAGAAGGGGAGACAGTAAGTGAGATAGCGAAAGAAAATGGTGCTATAGCTGCAATAAACGCTGGAGGCTTTATTGGATACGTTGATGGTGCATGGACTGGAAGTGGAGGAACGCCAGGCGGAATAATAATACACAATGGAAAGCTCATATACAACAATGCCTACAGTAAAGACGGTAAAATAGACCTTGCGGGATTTACAACAGACGGCAAACTTTTGGTGGGAAAATACACGTTGGACGAGATAAAGAATTTAAACATAAAAGAAGCTGTAAGCTTTGGCCCTGCCCTCGTAGTCAATGGGAAACCTATGATAAAGACTGGCGATGGTGGATGGGGTATCGCTCCAAGGACTGCAATAGGACAGAAGGCCGATGGCACAGTTATATTTTTAGTCATAGACGGTAGAGCAATATCCAGCGTTGGAGCTACATTAAAGGATGTACAAAATATAATGCTTGATTACGGTGCCGTAAATGCCACAAATCTTGACGGAGGATCTTCAACGACCATGTACTACAAAGGGAAAGTCATAAACAATCCGTCAAATCCTTTAGGCGAGAGAATGGTTCCTACAATATTTTATGCAAAATAAGATGGAGGTATTATGAAAGCTATAAGAAGAATTTTTACATGGATAGTGTTTCCATTGATAATAGAGATGGGAGTGCTTTTCTATATAAATAATGTATATCTATCTACTACAACTACGTTTCACATACAAAAAGTCAATACTGAGTCAGATACAAACGCGATGAAGAAAACAATGAAAGTCCCAGTGCCCAGCGACGGAGAAAGTGTTGAGGCATCTTACGACGGAAGTTATGTTTCATATCTTTTAAACCATCAGATAATAGTCGTTGACACTAAGACCCAAGGCATAAAGAAGGTAATCGCGGCCAGCAATTATATACAGTATTACACATGGCTTAATGATAGAAACAGAATCATATATTTTTATAAGACGTATAGCCGCGGCAGTGAAGCGATACAGCTTGAAGCCTATGATCTTGATATAAACAACAAGATAAAGATAGACAAGCTTATATATGCTCCAAGAAACAGTCATATAGAAAATGTCACATTGTCGCCTCTTACAAACATGATCTATATAAATGTGGTTGATGCCAATGGGTATAGCTATCTGTACCGTATAGATATAATGGGACAGATTACAAACTTTAGACTGCCAGTTAAGAGGATTACAAGAATGTACGAGCTTCAAAGAAAAGATGTTCTTTTATACGAGTCATCAAACGGCATAATAAGAGTCATCAAAAATGGCAGTGGATACACATTTTTGAGTGGCGGCTTCTCACTTATTGGCACTGACAGCAATGACAATGTGTACGTAGGTAAATTAGACAGCGACAATAAAGTTGTGGAAATTTACTACGGTACAATTGATAAAAGCTTCAAAAACTGGAGTCACATAAAGCTAAATCATGCAATTGACCCAAATCAGGTGTATATACTGCCGAAGGACAATGCCTTGACTGTCACTTTTGACGGTAAAGATTTGATTGACGTAAATACAGGTAAAACCATAACTGGAAGCGGCGACATACTGGGTATCAACGCAAATTATATAATCTACAAAAATGATAATAATGTAATATTGAAATTAGAATGATGCCGAATATTTCGGCATTTTTTGTTAATAAATATGTTAATTTGTGGTATAATAGAATAAAAGGTTAGGGAGGCTAAATGATGGAGATGTTAAACATAAAAGAAAATTACAATTTTCTTGTGTGTGGGGATTCTATATCTAAAGGTGTGGTTCTTGACAAGATTAGAAATAAATATGTGGTTTTGAAGGATTCTTATGCAAATATTCTAAATGGATATTTAAAAGGAACTGTTGAAAACATATCGAAGTTTGGCAGTACAATACTGAGAGGCAAAGACAGGCTAAAAAAAGAGCTACGCAATGTAAAACCCGATATTGTATTGTTGGAATTTGGCGGAAATGATTGTGACTTTAATTGGGATGAAGTAGCCAAAAATCCTTACAAAGACCATCTGCCAAATACTGATTTCAATGTGTTTAAAGAGACATTAAAAGAACTCATAGATTCACTTAAAAATGCCAATATAGCTCCGGTTTTGCTTACACTTCCTCCATTGGATGCTGACAAGTATTTCAACTGGATTAGTAAAGGCAATAAGGAATCAGCCAAAAACATATTGACATGGCTTGGAAGCGTCACAAAGATATACTGGTGGCAGGAAAGGTACAATTCTGCCATATTGAGCATAGCATCAAGCACTAATACAAAGATAATAGATGTGAGAAGTGCGTTTTTAGATAGACCTGATTACAGAAAGCTTTTATGTGAAGATGGAATACATCCAAATGAGGAGGGTCACAAGGCGATTGCAGATAGGATAAAAGACTACGTCATGACATATTACGGTTTTCTTTTAAAATAACATGCTTCATTTTACACTGCAAAGGAAATCTATAAACTTCTTGTGGAGCTCTGACAGGTATTTGTCTTTGTGGTATATGATATTGAATTTTCTCGTAAATTTGATTCCTTCTATTTCTATTTTTATAAGCTTTGAACTTTTTAATTCTTCATTTAAAGCCAGCTTTGATATTACTGAAACCCCTAAGTTTGCTTCGACTGCCTTTTTTATTGCCTCGATGCTGTTTAACTCCAACTTAATGTTGTATTCTATGTTGTTTGATTTCATAGTGTTTTCAAATACTTCTCTCGTGCCGCTGCCAGCTTCCCTCATTATAAAATCAGCTTTTGACAGATCATCCATCTGGATGATCTTCTTTTTTGTCCAATGATGTTTTTTTGAACAAATAAGGTACAACTCATCATCTAATAAATGTCTACTTTCGATGCTATCGGAGTGTATTGGACCTTCTACTATTCCAAGATCTATTTCGCTGTTTAGTATCATATTTACTATTTCCGCTGTATTGTTAATGCAAAATGGCAATTCTACATTTGTATATAATTTCAAAAAATTGCCTATCATTTTAGGCAGCAGATATGTACCATAAGTCCTGCTGGCACCAAGCTTAAGCTTTCCTGACCTGCTATCAGATATATCCTGTAACGTGTTTTTAGTTTCAAATAGCAATAGATTGATTTTTTTTCCATAATCTCTTAAAATTTCGCCTGCATGTGTCAAGACAAGCTTTTTGCCTATTCTATCAAAAAGCTTCACGTTGTACTCTTCTTCCAGCTCGGAAATTGCCTGACTTATAGCTGGTTGTGTCATGTAAAGGTGTTTTGCAGCTTCAGACATGCTGCCATACTCACATACAGACAAAAATATATTCAATTCTCTAAAATTCATATAAATCACCAATCATAAGCAATAACTTATATATTTTATAATATTATATTATTTTACTTATATAAAAACAAGCATTACAATAAGTTTAAGAAATAACAATGATGGTTTTCATTAAAAACAAAAGGAAGTGCATTATCATGATTTTAAATGAAGGTAAAATAGGAAATGTAAGATTGAAAAACAGATTTGTAATGTTACCAACTGTCACAAATTTATCAAACGATGGATTTGTCAGTGAAAAAGAGATAGGATATTACGACAGAAGGTCAAAAGATGTGGCTTTAGTGATAGTCGAGGCATCATATGTAAATAAGTTTGGCAAGTTTTTTAAAAACCAGTTGGGCATAGACGACGATGATAAGATTGAGGGACTTAAAAAATTAGCAGATGTTATTCATGTCAACGGCGCAAAAGCTGCGGTGCAGATTGCTATGCATAACCCTAAATACAAGCCATCAGATTTTTCTGTCGAAGACATAAAAGGGTTTGTGAAGGACTTTGTGAATGCTGCAAAAAGAGCAAAGGAAGCAGGATTTGATGCAGTTGAGCTTCATTTTGCACATGGATGGTTTGTAAATCAATTCTTATCGCCAAATGTAAATACAAGAAATGATGAGTACGGCGGAAATTTCTATGGAAGGGCCAGATTTGCATTGGAGATATTAAAGAGTGTGAAAAGTGAAGTGCCAAATATTGCTGTAATATGCCGTATAAATGGAAGCGACTATACAGATGGCGGATTTGACATAGAAGAAAGTGTAAAACTTTCTCGCCTTTTGGAAGAACACGGAACAGATGCAATAAACGTTTCGTCTGGTGTTGGTTCTACGTCAGAGTACCACATATCACCAATGGGAATAGATGATAAACCAATCATAGACTACGCAAAGAAAATAAGAGATAGTGTTTCGATTCCTGTCATTGCTGCTGATAAACTGGGTGATGCAGATGATTGGGAAGCAATCGTAAGAGATGGCTATGCTGACTTTATAGGCATTGCAAGAGGCCTTATAGGAGATCCTGACTGTGTCTCTAAATATATCAATGGAAAAGCTGATGAGATAAAATACTGTATCCATTGTAATCAAGCATGTATTGCGTATATACAAAAAGGGCTTCCTGTATCATGCATGATGAATCCTACGGTAGGCAGAGAAAAAGAATTTGATGTGACTGCAGAGAATAAGCTTAATGTGGCTGTGATAGGCGGTGGTCCTGCTGGTATGTCTGCTGCTTTGTACTTGGCAAAAAAAGGGCACAATGTGGAGCTATTTGAGAAGTCAGATGCATTGGGAGGACAGTTGAAAGTGGCAAAAGTTCCTCCGCATAAGTCTGAAATAGGAAAAGTAGTAGATTATCTTGAAGCTGATTTAAAAAAATACGGCGTAAAAGTCAATCTAAATCGAGAAGTTACGTGCGATGAACTAAAAAATATGAATTATGACAAAGTAATAATTGCAACAGGCTCAATTCCAAAGGAATTGACGATTAAAACTGATGTAGTACCTTATAAAGGCATAGATGTTTTAAGTGGCAAAATGCCAAAAGGGATGAAAATAGCTGTAATAGGCGGTGGTTTGACAGGTTTGGAGACGGCAGAATACCTTGCAACAATGGGTAAAACTGTTACAGTATTAGAAGAGCTTGATGAAGTAGGCAAAGACATATACCTCATGAATAAGAAGCTTTTGATGGAAAGATTGAGAAATCTCGGTGTAAGAATCATAACAAACGCAAAAGTAGATGTGATAAACAATGGAAAAATTGTATACAATAATGGCAAGGAAGTTGAGGCAGACGATGTGGTGATTGCGATAGGCAATACTCCTGATGAAATATTTAAAAAATGCATAAGCGACAATATGATTTTTATAGGCGACTGTAAAGAAGTAGCAACAGCAGTAGAGGCGATAAGGGATGGCGCAGAAGTATCACTTACAATTTGAAAAAGAAGGTGACGGCTTTAAAGTTCAAGCCGCTTTTGGTTATATACCAGAGCGGTTATTTTTTTTAAAATTTTTTTATTTTAAAGAAGGATTTTTTAAATTTGTGTAGAATATATAATATATAATGTTTGTTGGACAGACAAACGAATAGAAGGAGGAAGCTTTATGAATAAATATTTTGAGAACGTATCTAAAATAAAATATGAAGGACCAAAATCAAACAATCCTTATTCTTTTAAATTTTACAATCCTGAGGAAGTAATCGATGGTAAGACGATGGAGGAGCATCTTCGCTTTTCTATAGCTTATTGGCACACTTTTACTGCTGATGGAACAGATCAATTTGGCAAAGCTACCATGCAAAGGCCATGGAATCACTATACAGATCCTATGGACATAGCTAAAGCAAGGGTAGAGGCAGCATTTGAGTTTTTTGATAAGATAAATGCACCGTATTTCTGCTTCCATGATAGAGATATTGCCCCTGAAGGAGACACTCTTAGAGAGACGAACAAAAATTTAGATACAATAGTTGCTATGATAAAGGATTACTTGAAGACCAGCAAGACGAAAGTTTTGTGGGGTACTGCGAATCTTTTCTCCAATCCAAGATTTGTGCATGGTGCATCAACGTCTTGCAATGCCGATGTTTTCGCATATTCTGCAGCGCAAGTCAAAAAAGCACTTGAGATTACTAAGGAGCTTGGTGGCGAAAACTACGTATTCTGGGGTGGAAGAGAAGGATATGAGACACTTCTCAATACAGATATGGAGTTTGAGCTTGATAATTTTGCAAGATTTTTGCACATGGCTGTTGATTATGCAAAGGAAATCGGCTTTGAAGGCCAGTTCTTGATTGAGCCGAAGCCAAAGGAGCCTACAAAGCATCAATACGACTTTGACGTGGCAAATGTATTGGCATTCTTGAGAAAATACGATCTTGACAAATATTTCAAAGTTAATATCGAAGCAAATCATGCAACATTAGCATTCCATGATTTCCAGCATGAGCTAAGATACGCCAGAATAAACGGTGTATTAGGATCGATTGACGCAAATACGGGTGATATGCTATTAGGATGGGATACAGATCAGTTCCCTACAGATATACGCATGACAACACTTGCTATGTATGAAGTTATAAAGATGGGTGGATTTGACAAAGGCGGACTCAACTTCGATGCGAAAGTAAGACGTGCTTCATTTGAGCCAGAAGATCTTTTCTTGGGTCACATAGCAGGAATGGATGCTTTTGCAAAAGGCTTCAAAGTGGCTTACAAGCTTGTAAAAGATAGGGTATTTGACAAGTTCATCGAAGAAAGATATGCAAGCTACAAAGATGGCATAGGTGCAGATATTGTAAGTGGGAAAGCTGATTTTAGAAGTCTTGAAAAGTATGCATTAGAGCGCAGCCAGATTGTCAACAAATCAGGAAGACAAGAGCTATTAGAGTCAATCCTAAATCAGTATTTGTTTGCAGAATAATGAAACATGAGGGCAGCTTCATGCTTCATTAAAGCTGCCCTTAACAAATATCATGGAGGTAAATGTATGTATTTTTTAGGGATAGATTTAGGAACATCGTCAGTTAAAATAATATTGATGAATGAAATCGGCAATGTGGTATCAAGTGTTTCAAAAGAATATCCTGTGTACTATCCAGAGCCAGGCTGGGCCGAGCAAAATCCAGAAGACTGGTGGAATGGCACGAGGGATGGAATAAAAGAGATTATTGCAAAAAGCGGCGTAAAAGGTGATGACATAAAAGGCATCGGCTTAAGCGGACAGATGCATGGACTGGTTCTTCTCGACAAAGACAATAACGTTTTAACACCAGCCATACTTTGGTGCGATCAAAGGACACAGGAAGAATGCGACTACATCACAGAGAAAATAGGGAAAGAAGGTCTTTTGAAGTACACGGGAAATAAAGCCTTGACAGGCTTTACCGCACCAAAGATATTGTGGGTAAAGAAACACCTTCCAGATGTATACGAAAGAATCGCCCATATCCTTTTGCCAAAAGACTATATAAGGTTTAAATTGACGGGTGAGTACGCTACAGAAGTTTCAGATGCATCAGGTACACTTCTTTTCGATGTGGAGAATAGAAGATGGTCAAAGGAAATGATAGACATATTTGAAATACCGGAAAAAGCCCTTCCTAAGTGCTATGAATCAACAGATGTCACAGGGCATGTCACCAAAGAGGCAGCAGATCTGACAGGGCTTCATGAAGGTACTATCGTCGTAGGCGGTGGTGGTGACCAAGCCAGTGGTGCTGTCGGCACTGGCACAGTAAAAAGTGGTATAGTGTCCATCGCATTGGGTACTTCAGGCGTCGTTTTTGCATCACAGGATGAGTACGCAGCAGATGATGAGCTTAGACTTCACTCGTTCTGTCATGCAAATGGCAAATGGCATGTGATGGGTGTAATGCTTTCAGCTGCATCTTGTCTTAAATGGTGGGTAGATGATGTAAATAATTACAAGACTGATGTTATGACATTTGATGCACTCTTAGAAGAAGCAGAAAAGGTAAAGCCAGGCAGTGATGGGCTATTATTCTTGCCGTACCTTATGGGTGAGAGGACGCCCTACAGCGATCCTTATGCAAGAGGCAGCTTTGTAGGTTTAACCATTACTCACAATAGAAGCCACATGACGAGATCTATATTAGAAGGTGTAGCATTTGGGCTTAAGGATTCGCTGGAACTTATAAAGGCTTTAAATATTCCTGTAAATGAAGCCAGGGTAAGTGGTGGTGGCGCTAAAAGCAGGCTTTGGAGGCAAATACTTGCCGACATATTCAATGTAAGGATCGACATGATAAATGCTACAGAAGGACCTTCATTTGGTGCAGCCATAATGGCATCTGTAGGATATGGCCTTTACAAAAATGTAGATGATGCCTGCGACAGTCTAATAAAAGTTACAGACAGCGTATACCCAATCCAAGAAAACGTCGAAAAGTACAACAAGCTGTATCCAATCTACGTAAGCTTGTATTCGAGACTTAAAGGTGCTTTTGAAGAAATTGGGAAGTTGAAATTATAAGGTTTCACTTAAGACTAACAAGTAGATTATTAAAATAATAGGTTAAATCATCTCCCGTTGCAAGATGGGAGATAATTACTATTGGAGCATATATTGTGGAATTGCTAAAGAAGAATAAAGATAGTAAAGATTCGTCAAATTGTTAAACTTTTATACGTGTTTTTCGATTATTATGTTAAGGTCATATCATTGAGTAAGCACATTTTGATATGGTATAATATGCTGGTGAAAACGAAGTATTGCAAGGTGATTAAATGATAACAGGTGATCAGTTGCTGATAAAACAAATTAATAAATCTATCGTTTTAAACACTATCCGCAAAAAAGGCATAATATCGAGAGCTGACTTGGCAAATATTACAGGGCTTAATAAATCGACAGTTTCTTCTTTAGTTGATGAGCTTATAAAAGAAGGCTTTGTAGAGGAAGAAGGACCTGGCGAGTCAAAAGGCGGCAGAAAACCAATAATGCTTATGATAAATAGCCTGGCTGGTTGCGTCATTGGCGTAGATCTTGATGTAAATTACATCCTCGTCATTTTGACAGACATACTTGCAAACATATTGTGGCAAAAGCGGATAAATTTAAAGATCGGTGAAAGCAAGGAAGATGTCATATCTAAGATGCTGGAACTTATAGATGAGGCTATAAAAAATTCACCAAATACGGTGAAGGGAATATTAGGTATAGGTATCGGTGTACCTGGCATTACAGATTATAAAAGAGGCGTTGTGTTAAAAGCTCCAAACTTAAATTGGGAAAACGTGGAGCTTAAAAAGATGGTGGAAGAGAGATTCGATTTAAAAGTGTACATCGACAATGAGGCTAATACGGGCGCTATTGGTGAGAAGTGGTTTGGAGGAGGCAGAAACGCTAAAAATTTTGTCTACGTCAGTGCAGGCATCGGCATAGGTACAGGAATCATAATCAATAATGAGCTTTACAGGGGTTCCAGCGGATTAGCAGGTGAGATGGGGCACATGACGATTGATATAAATGACCACATGTGCAGTTGTGGAAACAGAGGATGCTGGGAAAACTATGCATCTGAAAAGTCACTTTTTCAATTTATAAAAGAAAGGCTTGAAGCAGGACAGAAAGATGACTTTATAGACAGTGAAAACATTGATTCTCTTGATATAAATGATATTGCAGGCTATGCGGAGCTGGGAAGCCCACTTGCTATCGATGCGATAAACGAAATTTCTAAAAATTTAAGCGTTGGAATTGTAAATATAGTTAATACATTTAACCCGGATTTGGTGCTTATAGGCAATACATTATCTGCTATTGGTGATATGTTGATAGACGCTGTCAAAGAGTACGTAAAAGAGAAATGTCTTGTATCAAGGTACAATGATGTTGCTATTGAGATCTCTAAGCTTGGAATGCTGGAAAGAGCCATAGGCGCTGTTACACTTGTCATATCTGAAGTGTTTTCGTATCCTGGATTGTAAAAGCGAGATGAAAGATTTAAGTCTTTCCTCGCTTTTTTTATTAATTATAGTATAATATTATTAAGACTATTGATAAAATCTTGAATATTTTTATCAATTGCGAGAGGAGAGATATGATGAAGATCACTTTTTTAGGTGCCGCAAAGGAAGTAACAGGTTCTTGCTATCTTGTGGAGACTGAAAAATCAAAATTTCTGATAGATTGTGGCATGTTTCAAGGAAGCGAAATAGAAGATGAGTACAATTATCAAGAGTTTGCATTTGATATTAAAGACATTGATTTCATGCTTTTGACACACGCTCATATAGATCACAGCGGAAGGATTCCCCTTCTTTTTAAAAGAGGATATAGAAAAAAGATATACGCAACTAAAGGCACTGTAGATCTTTGTGAATACATGCTGCAGGACAGTGGACATATACAGCAGATTGAAAATGAGTGGAAGAATAGGAAAAGAAAGAGGGCAGGAAAAACGCTTAGAATGCCGCTTTACACTGCTGACGACGGAAAAGCAGCAATGCAGCTTTTTTGCGGTGTCAATTATGATGAGATAATAGAGCCATCAGAAGATGTAAAAGTAAAGTTCAATGATGCAGGACACATGCTGGGTTCATCTATATTGGAAATTTGGGTAAAAGAAGGTGGAAAAGAGACGAAGGTAGTTTTTTCGGGGGATTTGGGAAACAAAAATATACCGATTTTGAGAGATCCTACAATAATAGACGAAGCGGACTATCTTGTGTGTGAATCTACATACGGTGATAGGCTGCATGAAGACGTAGGCGACAAAGCCAAAAAGCTTATGGAGATAATAAAAAAGACCATATCAAGAGGAGGTAATGTGATAATACCATCGTTTGCCGTAGGAAGGACACAAGAGCTGTTATATGAGATACATAAAGATGAAGAACTTTACAAAAATGAGATAGAGTACATAAGCAAAGTGCCTGTGTACGTAGATAGCCCTCTTGCTACGTCAGTCACAGATGTATTTAGAAAACATCTTGATTATTTTGATGACGAAGCCAGAAGCTATGTGGAAAATGGCGATTATCCACTGGATTTTCCAAATTTGCATTTCACTCATTCGACAGAAGAGTCAAAGGCGCTTAATGACCTTAAAGAACCTGTTATCATAATTTCAGCCAGTGGTATGTGTGAGGCCGGTCGCATAAAACATCATTTAAAGCACAATCTTTGGAGGTCTGACAGCACAATAGTATTTGTTGGCTATCAGGCTAAAGGGACTCTTGGTAGGAGAATATTGGAAGGTGAAAAGACTGTAAATATATTTGGAGAGGAAATAACAGTCAACGCAGAGATCCAAAACATAGAAAGTTTCTCTGGGCACGCCGATCAAAAAGGCATTATGGATTGGATATCGTCATTTAAGAAAAAGCCTAAAAAAGTATTTATTGTTCACGGCGAAGATAGTGCCCAAAAGGTACTTTCAGAGAAGATAAAGGATGTGTTTAACATTGAAACTGTCATTCCATCAAAGTACGATACGTATGACTTTGAGTCTGATGAAGTAAATGTGACAGAAATCCCATTGCCGTCAGATGATGAGATACTAAGACAGATAGAAGAATTGAGGACGGAAAACGATAAGATTTTGTCAAAGCTTAAAGACATCATAAGTCAAAATAGAGGAAAGGTAAAAGAAGTTGGCAGCGATTTGGCAGCAATGTCAGATGTATTGTCGAGATTAAAAAGAAGATTTAGCTAATTATTGTGTGCCACAGTGCGCACTTTTTTGTTGTAACGAAATAATTATATATGTTATAATATCATTAAGGTTAATGATCGGAAAGAGCACCACTCCCTATATTCGTGAGATGTTGGAGGTTAAGGGCAAAAAGGGGGTGGGGCGAGGTGGATATAGTAAAGATTATGGCTATATTTACATCAGTGCTTTTAACAATCGTCGCCCTAATTTTAAATCGCAAGAATTTTCATTTGGAATTCAAGATTGAAATTGGTCAAAACAAAAAAGAGCATTAACCTCTGCACAGGAATGCTCTTATCCGAGTAGCACATTAACCTTTCCTCCAACATCTCTATTTTTATTATATTTCACTTGTTTTATACTGTCAACTTTTTTTATACTTTTCCAGAGATTTCGCATCAAAATTCCAGCAAAAAATTTATCTTTACAAGAATTTTTATATTTTACATCTAGTTGAATATATGGTAATAGTAAATCCA
>NZ_JBPODR010000028.1:0-28124 GCF_051201035.1 Thermoanaerobacterium thermosulfurigenes | reverse complement strand
GCTCCACTCCTATGGTTAATATTGTTATAGTGTAACAACATATTAAATACCATAAAAGCGAGCATTTGTCTCTATTTTTTATTAAATTTTTTCATGTAAGTTTGTTATGATAATTTATGTTAGTGAATTTTCTCATTTATAGTTAAATATTACCAATTTAAGAAACGAAAAAGCATTTTTTAATCGTTTCATTTATCTTTATATATTATCACTATATCAACATCAAACATATAATGTAAAATACAATAATATATTTTGGAGGTATATATTATGTCAGATGGAGATAAACACTACCATGATTATTTTGGCACTACAAGTACAGTGTTAGAGCACAACCACGATTACAAAGGATGTACCAGCTATGCCATACCATATGGCACAAGTCATATACACTATTATTCTGGGTATACGTCTATAGCCAAAAATCACAAACACTATATAAATGGATACACAGGACCTGCCATAAGGACTAAAGACGGCCACGTCCACAAGATGGATGGTAGAACATCTTACGATAAAGACCACTATCATAATTACAGCAATTGCACTTCAAAGCAAATATACAATTAATGTGCTCCCTCTTTTGAGGGAGTACATTAATTGTGAGATATATCACATAAAAATTTTCGATTTTATGATAAAATTTTGTTAAATAAATAACCATTAGCCATGAAAACAGCAATACGAGGTGATATGATGGGTACTGAATTAGATGTAAAAAGTTTTGATGATGCCCTGAAAATATTAAGCAAAAATTACAAAATATTCGCTCATATAAGGTTAAAAGGAAAAGGTGCATTTTCTGATACTGATCTTGTGACATACGGAGATATCTTCATATAAAGACATAGAATTAAAACCTGGAGATTTCTTGTTTATAAGAGGGCCATATGGCTACGGATTTCCTGTAGAATCCTTTAAAAATAAAAATGTAGTGATCGATGCTGGCGGTACAGGTCTCGCACCAGTCAAAAGCATAATAAATAGGTATTGCAAAAATCCTAAAGAAATAAAAAAACTCAATATTTTGGTAGGTTTTAAGTCTCCAAAAGACATACTTTTTGAAGATGAAATAAAAAAATGGAAGGAAAAATTTGATGTTTTATTGACCGTTGATAATGGCGATGAAACGTGGACAGGAAATATTGATTTAATCACAAAATTTATACCAGATTTAAATATCGAAAGCCCCGACGATACGATCGTAATTGTCGTAGGTCCACCTATGATGATGAAATTTACATGCCTTGAATTTTTAAAGCGAGGTATACCAGAGGTAAATATATGTGTATCATTCGAAAGAAAAATGTCATGTGGCATAGGAAAATGTCGCCATTGCAAGATAAATGAAACATACGTTTGCCTTGAAAGTCCTGTATTCAACTATACAAAATCCAAGCAACTTCTCGATTAAAGGAGTGAAATTATGATTCTCGATATCGACACAAAACTCTTAAAGAAAAATGCTTACAGAGTGACAAAGCAAAGAGGCATAACAGCTCTTAGAATAAGGGTTCCCGGCGGAGATCTAAATATAAAGTATCTCGACATAATAAAGGAAATAGCTGAAAAGTATGGCAATGGAATTGTTAACATTACAACACGGCAAGGATTTGAAATACCAGGAATACCTATGGAAAAAATCAATGAGATAAATGAGCTTATATCTCCTATTATAAGAGATGAAGGCGTCCAAATAGAAGATGAAGAAGGAGGATACCCTGCCGCAGGCACGAGAAACGTATCATCTTGCATCGGTAATCGGGTATGCCCATTTGCCAACTACGACACGACAGCACTTGCACTAAAGATAGAAAAGTTAATATACCCTAATGACTATCTCGTAAAAACGCAGTCACTGGTTGCCCCAATGATTGCATAAAAGCTCACATGCAAGACATAGGCATCATAGGTCAAGTTGAACCAGTTTACGATCCATTAAAATGTATCGGGTGTCAAGCATGTGTAAAGAATTGCAAAAGAAGAGTAACTGATGCCCTTACTTTCGAAAACTTCAAAGAAGAAGTCCTAAAGGACGTCAAACTGCCTAAAAAAGCTAAAGTAGCAAATACCATAGATCACACAGGTTATAGATATGAAAGAAATACAATATATGATTAAGATAAGCCTCTTTCGGCTTATCTTTTTATCCATTTAGTATTGATATCGCTCCCTTTAAACCTTGATTTTAAATTGCCAACTAAATTGAACACGCTATGTGATAAATTGTAAATAAATCCAATAGTCTTGTCATCGAATTCATAATTGTAGTTTAAAGAATTACCCTTATACAAGCCTTTTTCTTTCATATCTCTTTCAACTTCTGTACCTGCTAAAGGCAAAAGTCTACTTACAGGATAATAGTCAAGCCTTTCCTTTCCTATCAATTTTACAGCATTGTTTATAAAAGAGATGTTTTCGCTAAGCTCTTTAAAATTTATATGCGGATCGAACATGATAAATCCCATCGATATATAAAGATCTAAATCATTTAAAATCTTTAAAGCATTTATATTGTCCTCAACCCTTACATCTTTTTTAAAACGGTCAAGTACTGTTTGCGATCCTGATTCGACGCCTAAAAATACCCTTTTAAGCCCTGCCTTTTTTAGAATAGAAAAAAGCTCCTTGTCTACATCGTTTACTCTGCACTGTATGCTAAAATTGATATTCATGCCACTTCGTATGATCTCCTCAGCCAATCTATATGCCCTTTCATAACTTTTACCTTTACCGCCTACAAACTCAGCATCGTTGAAAAATAAATTTCTTACATTGTATTTTTCATATAGTATTTTTATCTCATCAATGACATTCTCTACGCTTCTTTGCCTATATTTTTGACCAAACTGAGAAAAAAATGGTCCAACACTGCAAAAGCTGCATCTTCCATAGCATCCTCTTGATGTTAGTATAGAGGCAAAACCTGACTTTAAGATTACTATCGGAAGCGTATCTCTTTCAGGATACGGCATACTATCAAGGTCATCTATGAGAGGTCTTTTGTCATTTGCCTTTAAAGTATCGCCGTCTTTATAAACTATGCCTTCTAAGTCTTTCCATTCTTCATCATTTAGTATCTTTTTTGCAAGTTCTGTAAAGGTAAGCTCTCCTTCGCCTAAAACAACTGTGTCAATCTGAGGGCACTCCATCAATATCTCATCGTATGAAAAAGTGGGGTATATGCCACCTACAGATAAATGCCCCTTATAGCCCGTTTCCTTTATTTTTTTTATGAACCTTAAAGCTTCAATTGCACCATCCTGAAATGGTATGCTTACACCTATCAATTTTGGCTTGTTTTGCTTTATATCGTAGACAACATCGTCTGGAAATAAATCATAAAGTGGCATATCCACTATCTTTACACTGATGCGCTCTTTTCTTAAAAAAGCTGCTATATATGCAAGTCCTAAATGTTCGTATTTATCTTTCATACTTGACGATGGAGGATTTATAAGAAAAACATCGTACTGCTCCATTATATCAATTCCTTTCAAAGTTCCAACAATACACAACAAATATATATTTCTACACAAATCTTAAAAATCCTCCAAGCATATGTAACAATTTTATATATTTTGCAATTTTTCGTAATCCAATTCAGAAAATGAACGTATCTCCATGTCCGCCATACTTATGTCTTGATTACCTGAATTAGGATTTATAAATCCCACTACTTTCATGCCAGCACTTTTTGCAGCCAAAACTCCTTTATTTGAGTCCTCTATTACTATGCACCTTTCAGGTGCAACATTAAGTTTTTCTGCCGCATAAAGAAAAATATCAGGATATGGCTTACTTCTCTTTACAAAATCACCTGATACAAGCTCGTCAAAATAGTTTTCAAGCTTGAGTCTTTTTACAACAATTTCAATTACATCAATAGGTGATGATGAAGCAACTGCAAGTCTCATGTTTCTTTTATGCAATTCTTTTACAAGCTCGTCTACACCTACTATAGGCTTTACTGCATCATCGTGTTTTGATATATAATCAAAATACCTTTTTCTGTCCATCTCAACGAGTTCCTCTACTGTAAACGGTACGTTGCACTTATTCTTTACGTATTCCCACATATAGTGAGACGTTGTCCCCACAAACGAAATATGCTCCTCAAAAGATATATTGGCTCCTATTTCCTTGAAAATATCTTCTTCCAATTGTATGTGCAGCGGTTCACTGTCGATTAATACGCCATCCATATCAAAAATAACTGCCTCAAACACATTCAGCACTCCTTCTCCCTTTATTTGCTACACATATAGTATATAAATTATTTAATCTCTTGTGAAGCCCTCATATAATTCGAATTAAACCTTAGAATTCGCGTAAATTGTATATTTTTACTGAAATCGCATATGAAAGAGCATAAATGAGAAATGCCATTGTAATCAGTTCACTTGTTACAACTGTATTTGATTGATTCTTAAAAAACATGATTAAAGGATTTAATATTTTAAAAATTTTTGATTTAATATTTTAAAAATTTTTTTCTTGACTCTCCATCAAAATAATGTTAGAGTAACTTTATAAAATCATATGAGGAGGAATTTACGATAGATATCAATATTAAAAGTTTAAAAATTGGCGATTTAGTAGCAAAATTGCCAATAATCCAAGGTGGCATGGGCGTAGGAGTGTCACTAAGCAATCTCGCTTCCGCCGTCGCCAATGAAGGTGGCATCGGTGTAATATCTGCAGCAGGTATCGGCATGCTGGAAAAAGATTTTGCTACAAATTACATTGAAGCAAATATAAGGGCACTTAGAAAGGAAATTAAAAAAGCCAGAGAGAAAACTAAAGGTATAATTGGCGTTAATATAATGGTGGCACTGTCAAATTTTGCTGACATGGTTAAAGCATCAATAGATGAAGGCATTGATATAATCTTTTCCGGCGCAGGACTCCCATTAAATCTCCCTAAATTTTTGAATAAAACATCTAAGACTAAATTAGTACCTATTGTTTCATCTGAAAGGGCATTCAATCTTATAGCAAAAAGATGGCTGCAAAAATACGATTATTTTCCAGATGCTGTTGTTGTTGAAGGTCCAATGGCTGGTGGTCACTTAGGATATTCAAGTGAGCAAATATCAAATCCTGACTATTCTCTTGATAAAATATTAAAAGGCGTATTAGAAGAAACAAGGCAATATGAGGAGATTTCAGGAAAGCAAATACCTGTTATTGCCGCTGGTGGAATATATACAGGTGAAGACATATACAAATATCTAAAAATGGGTGCTGCTGGTGTACAAATGGCCACGCGTTTTGTCACAACCGATGAATGCGATGCGTCAGATGAATTTAAAAAGTCATATCTCAACTGCAAAAAAGAAGATATAGCTATAATAGAGAGTCCTGTCGGTATGCCAGGTAGAGCAATCATTAATAAGTTCCTTAATGATGTAAAATCAGGTGAAAGAAAACCATATAAATGTTTGTATCACTGCATTAAGACGTGTGACTATAAAAAAAGCCCTTACTGTATATCACAAGCACTCATAAACGCTCAAAAGGGGCTAATGGAAAATGGATTTGCATTTGCTGGATCCAATGCCTATAGAGCGGATAAGATAATACCCGTCAAAGAATTAATTAATACTCTCATGGATGAGTATAATAAATCACTTTATTTAAGCATATAACTAATTTAAAAGACTGCCATATTGGCAGTCTTTTAAATTAGTTTCTGGGCTTTGAAATCTCTACGTTTATTCTTTTACCATCGATTATCTTACCAGATAATTGGTCAATTATATTCTTTGCAGCGCTTTTAGCCACATTTACAAACGAAAATTTTTCAAATATGTCTATATCCTGTATATCATTTTTTGAGATGCGGCAATCTGAAAAAAGCTTAATTGCCGTCCTCTTATTGAATTTGTCTTTTCTTCCTAAATTGATAAACAGCCTTAAATAATCCCGTTCAATATCATTTCTATATACATCTTCCCCATAATACATATCCATCAAAGCTGCCGCAACATCTACAAGATTGTATTCTTCGTCAAGCTCCATTGCCAATGGCACAAACCGTTTATAATCATTTTTCTCCAATGTCTTTTTGATTTCAGCTATCATTTTATTGTACTTGACTTCCAATATGTCATCTACAGTTGGCAGTTCTTTTCGCTTTATTTTGCATCGTGTAGCTTTTTCTATCCTCTTCAATGCTGGATATTCCCTTGATGTTACTAATGTATAAGCAACACCGCTTCTATTTGCTCTTCCCGTCCTGCCAATTCTGTGAACGTACGATTCTACATCTTGTGGCAGATTGTAATTTATGACATGTGTCACATTCTCAATATCTATGCCTCTTGCTGCTACATCAGTCGCTACCAAGAAATCCAAAATACCTTCTTTGAATTTCCTAAGCGTATTTATCCTTTGATTTTGGCTCATATCGCCGTGCATTCCCTCAACATTGTATCCTCTTGACTGCATATTTTCTGTAAGCTCATCAACTTCTTTTTTTGTCTTGCAGAAAATTATCGTGCTTGACGGCTCCTCAACATCTAATATTCTGCAAATAGATTCAAACCTTTCTTGGTTTTTTACCTCGTAATAAAAATGCTGGACTGTTGAAACAGTCATAGTCTTTTTTACGATAGAAATAAATTTCGCATCGCTTTTCATGTATTTCTTTGCAAGATTTTTTATTTCATCTGGCATCGTAGCAGAAAACATCATTGTCTGTCTTTCTTTATTTGTATGGTTTATAATTTCTTTAATATCGTCTATAAACCCCATATCCATCATTTCATCTGCTTCATCTATGACAAGGTACCTTACACTCTTTAAGTCAAGCACATTCCTCTTTATAAGGTCCAAAACTCTCCCAGGCGTACCTACAACGATGTCTACACCTCTTTTTATTGCTTTAATCTGCCTATCTATTTGCACGCCACCATAGACAGGAAGCAATCTCACTTTAGAATACTTCCCAATGCGGGCCAATTCATCATTTACTTGTATTGCGAGCTCCCTAGTAGGAGTCAAAACAAGGCAAAACACTTTCCCATCATTTGAACTAAAATTGTTTATGATAGGTGCACCGTACGCCAGCGTCTTGCCGGTACCTGTCTCTGCCTGTCCTATTACATCAAAACCTTCTAACAAAACAGGTATTACTTCCGACTGTATTTTGGATGGCTCCTCGAATCCCATATCGTCGATAGCTTTTAAAATTTTTTCATTTAAATGTAGTTCCTTAAAATCCATTAATCTTTTGTCTCCTTAATATTTTTTTATTTACCTGGTATTATTTTTTACAAAATCAACTGCAATATGTGAATATCCAGGTATCTATTAAACTTGTAACCTAATTCCTTTAATGTGCCAACAATTTTAAAGCCGTACTTTTCGTGTAAATGAATGCTTACATCGTTGCCTTCAGATATTCTGGCTACTATAGTGTGAAATTCATTTTCCTTTGCGTGCTCTATAATCTTCTTGATTAATTTATCCCCAATGCCACGTCCCTTGTACGACTCATCAACATAAATCGAGTCTTCCGCTACAGCCCTATAGCCGCATTTTTCAGACCAAATGGATAAAGATGCCCAACCTACAACAATGTCGTCTTCTATTGCCACAAAAACAGCATATCTGTCATTGTGTGCCTCAAACCACTTTTTATGATACTCTAATGGCCTTGGTTCAGTATCAATTGTTGCCGTCGTGTTTAATACAGCTTGATTGTATATATCATTTATTCTTTTAATATCATCTATATTAGCTTTTCGAATGATCATAAAGACCGTTCCTTTCAATCAAATTGGCTTTAAAAGAATTCGATATAAATACTTTATCACATAATATTGAAATTGCATATATATAATCAAAATAATTTTTAAAAATTCTTATGGAGATGTATTATATGAATAAAAAATTGATTGATATAAAGAAACACTCATTTATAGTAAATGCTGATTACAATGATGTTTTACTTTTAGCAAAATTAATTCAAGCAGAAGGTGAAGGCGAACCAATGATTGGAAAAGTCGCTATAGGAGCCGTCATCGTAAACAGAGTGCAAAATCCAAATTTTCCCAATACCATATCCGCAGTCATATTTGAGCCTGGGCAATTTGAAAGTGTAACAAATAACCGAATATTCAATATAGAAAATATAGATGAGGAATGTATTATCTCAGCTTTAAAAGCATTAGAAGGAGAAGATCCGACAGACGGTTCTCTGTACTTTTACAATATGTATACATCGACAAACGGTTGGATTAAATCAAAAAAAGTAAGTATCGCTATAGGAAAACATAATTTTATAGCATAAGAAAGCAGGGCAATGCCCTGCTTTTATTTTCAGCATATTCTCGGGAGAAGCTCGCCAATTGGTCTATCAATGATTCTATTTGTGCCATAGACTGTTTCTATCGTTACAAGACCAGAATCATCGATTTCACCTATAATAACCGCATCTTTGCCGTATTTATCACCTTTCATTATTTCCAATGCCTTATAAGCAAAATCTTTATCAACTACACATATAAGCTTTCCTTCATTTGCAAGATGTAAAAAGTCAATACCTAACATACTGCAAGCCGATTTCACACTTTCTTTCACAGGCAGCTTATCTTCATGTATTTTAATTCCCACATTACTCATGCTGGCAATCTCGTACAGAACTTCTGCGACACCACCCCTTGTAGGATCTCTTAAGATTTTCACAGCATCTTTAAGAGTCATAAGCTTCTCCACCATCTTATTTAAAGGCGACACATCAGAAAAAAGAGGAGGATCAAAGTCAAGCCCTTCTCTGGCACCCATTACCGCCATTCCATGATCTCCAATTGTCCCAGAGACTATCACCACATCTCCAGGTTTCCCGTTTTTAATAGACACATAAGCTCCATCAGGCAAAATGCCTATTCCTGCAGTGTTTATGAAAATTCCATCTGCACTGTTTTTCTCCACAACCTTTGTATCACCTGTCACAATTTGTACACCAGCTTCATTAGCGGCATCTACCATAGAGTCGACTATCTTTTTAATTTCATCAACCGAAAATCCCTCTTCAATTATAAATGATGCACTCAAAAAAAGCGGCTTTGCACCACGCATGGAGATGTCATTTACAGTACCGCATATTGCCAACCTTCCAATGTCACCACCTGGAAAGAAAACAGGCTTTACTACAAAGCTGTCTGTTGTAAAAACAGTCTTACCCGGCAGCAATGCTGCATCTTCCATCTGATTTAGATATTCGTTATTGAACTTTTCTATGAATATTTCGCTTATGAAGCTTTGCATCATCGAACCGCCGCCACCGTGTGACATAAGTACCTTGTCCATATACCGTTCCTCCTCAATTTTACTCACCATACTTGTAGTACGCCGCACACGATCCTTCTGATGAAACCATGCACGGTCCAACAGGATTCAAAGGTGTACAAGCTTTGCCAAACAAGGGGCATTGTTTTGGCGTTATAATCCCTTTCAGCACATCACCGCACCGACAGCCTTTTATCTCTGTCCCGCTATTAGGCTTTTTAATGTTAAATTTCTTTTCCGCATCGTATTCGCTGTACTTCTCACGTATCTTAAGCCCCGAACCTTCTATCATGCCAAGACCTCTCCACTCAGCATCGCTTTCTTCAAAGACTTCTTCGATTAAACTTTGTGCATCAGTATTACCTTCCTCTTTTACAACCCTTTTATACTGAATTTCTATCTTAGGATCTCTTAGGTTTTTTAAAATCATTACGACGCTCATCAATATGTCTGATGCTTCAAATCCAGACACGACACCGCCAATCTTGTATTTGTCAACTAAAAAATTATATATAGTACTTCCTGTTATAGCAGCTACATGACCCGGAAGTAGAAATCCCTGAATATCTGATCCATTTACAACAAGTGCCTCCAATGCCTTTGGCATTGTCTTATGAAGACAATACACACTGTAATTCTTGATTTTTTTTGTGTATGCTTCTTTTATGGTAAGTGCGACAGACGGGATTGTCGTCTCGAATCCTATCCCAATAAAAACTACCTCTTTACTTGGATTTGCTATGGCATAATCCAGCGCATCAAGTGGTGAGTAAAACACCCTGACATTTCTGCCTTTTGCCCTTTCCTCTTGCAGCGAAGAATTGTTACCAGGCACTCTTACCAAATCTCCAAATGTGGCAATAGTCACTCCTTGACTTGCCAAAGATATTGAAGCATCAATCTCATTTTGTGCCGTCACACAGACAGGACATCCTGGCCCCGATATTAGCTTTATATTTGGCGGCAATATCTGCCTTAAGCCGTATTTCGATATAGCCATAGTGTGAGAACCGCAGACTTCCATTATTTTAATAGATTCTCCAATATTATACCTATCTATAAGCTCTTTGGCTGTATTTATGATGCCTTGCATAGAAATACCTTTCCTTTCTTAATTTTGTTTGAAGCTTTCTCTCAAAGCTTCCTCCATTTCTTCCCAAAGCCTTAGATCTTCTTCAGCCGTTTCTTTATCTACAATGCTTATTGCTACACCTGCATGAACCATCACGTAATCTCCAATCTTCACATCAGGTACCATGGATATAGATACCCTTCTTTTTAGTCCGTTTAATTCAGTCTCTGCCACATCTCCCTCGATTTTTACCACCTTTTGTGCGACAGCAATACACATAATCACACCTCCATCCTATAGTTTGCTATGACTGCTTGACCTAAGGAAATACCACCGTCATTGCAAGGTATCTTGCTATTGGAATAAACAAGAAATCCTTCTTTTGATAATCTATCAATGATATTTTCCAATAAATATTTGTTCTGAAAGCTTCCACCGCTTAAAACCACTTTATCTATATTGTACTTTTCGCCAAGTCTCAATGCCACATAAGCAGTAAACTCTACAATTGTATTGTGAAATCTGGCGGATATTATTCCCTTGCTTACTCCTTTTTTATAGTCAGAATAAACTTGCTTTAAAATATCTGACGTATCCACCACATACTGGTCATCACTTGATACCATGAAGTCATAATACGATTCATCACTTTCCATGATGCTTTCAAGCTCCATAGCTGCTTGTCCTTCATATAGGACAGTGTCTTTAACACCAATCAGTGATGCAACTGCATCAAACAATCTGCCCATGCTGGACACCAATGGTGCGTTTATTTTTTTGTCTATCTGCGCTCTTATGATCTCCAATTCCTTTGCATCAAACCTTTTAAGATATTCATGGTAATAATCCATATCTTCACTTATAAAACCTATTGCAGTTCTATATATCCTTTTTATAGCAAGCTCACCACCTGGAAGCGGATTGTACTTTATATGGCCAGCCCTTACGAAGTCTTTCAAATTAGCTATCAAAAATTCAGCACCCCAAATATTTCCATCCAATCCGTAACCAGTACCGTCGTATGAAAAGCCTATTACTTTGTCATCTATGCCGTACTCCGCCATACAACTTGCTATGTGTGCATGATGGTGCTGCGTGTATATTACAGGTAAGCCCAGTGTTTTTGCAAACTGCGTCGACAAATAGCCTTGATGCATGTCACACGCTACAAATTGCGGCTCAACTTTAAAAAGTCTCATGTACTTCTTTATTTCCTCTACATAATACATGTACGTCTTGCTGTTATCGAGATCTCCTATGTGATGGCTTAGAAATGCGTAATTACCTTTAGTCAAGCAAAACGTGTTTTTGTAATACCCTCCAACGGCAAGTATCGGTTTAAAGTCCATTTTAAACACCATAGGCTCTGGAGCATATCCTCTCGATCGCCTTACGACTCTTTCACTTTTAGCTTTCCAAGATGTAACCGTATCGTCAATCCTATTTACAATGTCTCTATCATTTAAAAGGAAACTGTCTGCTATATCTTTAAGCCTCTTTATTGCTTCATCGTTGTCTTTGCACAGAGGCTCTTCACTGATATTGCCACTGGTCATGACAACTGGAAAATCTATATATTTAAACAAAAGATAATGTATAGGCGCGTAAGGAAGCATCACACCTACGCTGTCAAGGCCATCGCTTACACCTTCAAACTCGTATTTCTTTTTTAAAAGGACGATAGGCCTTCTTTGGCTATTTAATAGCTCCATTTCATCATAGCTGACATGACAATACATTTTTACAGCTTCTACATCTTTCATCATAAGCGCCAGTGGCTTCCCATACCTGTTTTTCCTATCTCTAAGCCTTAATACAGCCTCATGGGATAATGCATTTACAGCCAGATGAAAGCCGCCTATCCCCTTTATAGCAACGATTTTCCCTTTTCTTAAATCTTCAGCAACCGCCATAATGGGATCAATATTCGTGCTCTCGCCAACATATTTAAGGGACGGTCCGCAATCATAACATGCCACAGGCTGTGCATGAAACCTTCTATCCAGCGGATTTTCATACTCATCCTTACATAATTTGCACATGGGGAATTTTTTCATGGACGTCTTTGGCCTATCGTATGGTATATCCTCAATGATGGAAAATCTTGGACCACAGTTTGTGCAATTTATGAACGGGTAGTTATATCTCCTGTTTTTTTCGTCCATCATCTCACTTACGCATTCGTCGCATACACCCATATCAGGAGAAATCGGCACAAATCCCTCATCCGCTTTGCTTGATTTTATGCTAAAACCTTTATATCCTACGACATCACAATCTTCTATGGATATCTCGTCTATCTTCGAAAGCTTTGGAGGATTTTCTTTTAATTCTGATAAAAACGCATCTATGTCATCCTCATAGCCCTCCACATTAATAGAAACACCAGACGATGTGTTGTAAACAATGCCTGACAAACTGTATCTCAACGCCAAATTGTACACAAACGGTCTAAATCCTACACCTTGGACAATCCCTTTAATATTTATTTGCCTTGCACGTATTCGTCGTATTTCTCTTTCAGCCATTTTGCCAGCACCTCAAAGCCTTCTCCTGTCCTTGCTGATACTTCAAAAATCTCAGCTTCATCATTAAGCGTCTTTACACCATCGTAAAAATACTGCTTATTGAAGTCAAAATACGGCAGTAAATCTATCTTATTTATGACGACCGCTTTCGCCTTTGAGAACAAAAGAGGATATTTGTATGGCTTATCATCGCCTTCTGCAACATTTGCCATAGCCAATTTGAAGTCTTCACCAAGTTCAAAATCTGAAGGGCATATTAGATTTCCTATATTCTCTATGAACAATATGCCGCCTTCAAAATCAAGCGTAGACAATGCTTTGTTTACTGAATTTGCATTTAGATGGCAAGCACCTCCTGTATTTATCTGCACCACCGGTATATTCCTTTCGGCCATCTTGCGAGCATCTATATCTGATGCCACATCGCCTTCTATGACACCACAAGGAATATCCATGTTTTCTATAAGCTTCAATATGAAACTTGTTTTGCCTGTACCAGGTGAACCGATTATGTTTACCATCATGATTTTTCTTCCATCTTTTATGCTTTTGTTTTCTTCTGCAATGTTGTTGTTGGCTTCAAGCACATCTTTAATAATCTTAATTTCCATTTATAATAACACTCCTTATTCAACATCTATGCTATCTATATAAAGTTCTTTGCCTTTCTCAATCAAAACACCGCTGCTACCGCAATATGGGCACTTAAAAGTGAAATTGCCTCTATTATAAATCATGCCGCAACTGCGGCATTTAAACTCTGCTTTTACTTTTTTAAAATCAAGTTTAGCACCGTATAATGGCGTTCCTTCGCTTAAAACATCAAAATAAAACTTTATGCTTTCTTCTTCAAACCCGGTTAATTCGCCAAGCACAATGTTTATTTTGGTGACCTTATTGACATTTCTTTTTTTAACTTCATCAGAAACCATGTTTACAATGCTTTCAGTTATTGACAATTCATGCATTTAAGCACCGGCTTTCTCAGAATCATCGTGTTTTTCCAAGTGAATGTTGTACTTTTTGTCTGTGCAGCTTCTGTAATGCACATCAAGCTTTAAACATTTTTTAGGACACTTTTCTACGCATACGCCACACAAGACACATTCAAACGGATTGTACTCCCAAACACTTGTTTTTCTATCAACACTTATGCAGTTTGATGGGCACACTCTCTGGCACATGCCGCAAAAAATGCATTCATCAATGTTGTTTTCCAAATGGCCTCTATTTATATCAAAGGGTTTTCTCTCTTCAAAGGGATACATTCGAGTCACTGGCTTCTTTGACAGATTAGAAAAAACGTTTTTAAGCATATCTAACATCTCAATAACACCTCTTCCCTGACAGATTATCTTTCCGTACAACTAATGCAAGGATCGATCGTCAGTATGAGTACAGGGACATCTTGCAGATGAGATCCAGGCAGTATTTTCAAAAGAGCCGGTATATTGGCAAAGGTAGGTGTTCTTATGCGAAGCCTATCCAAAAATTTCGTGCCATTTGACTTAATGTAGTACACTACTTCTCCTCTTGACTGCTCAAGCCTTGATATGACTTCACCAGCAGGTGGATTGCCTTTTACAGGAACACTTATTTCCCCTTCAGGCATCTTTCCTAACGCCTGTCTTACAAGGTCAATTGACTGGAATATCTCCCTCATCCTTACCAAATTTCTGGCATAGCTGTCACCGTCTTTTTCCACGATCGGCTCAAAGTCAAGGTATTTATAAGCAGCATAGCCAGTAGTCCTAAGATCCAAATCTACACCGCTTCCCTTAGCCATAGGTCCAGTTGCACCAAGCTCGTACGCTTCTTCTTTCGTCAAGACTCCTATGCCAACAGTCCTTTGCTTTACAGTATAGTTATTCATGACAACATCGTTAATGTCCTTAAGCTGCCTCTCAACTTCATCTAATTCCTTTAAAATCCACTTAGCTTGTTCGCTATTTATGTCTTTTCTAACTCCGCCTACGATATTGACTGAAATTATAACTCTGTTGCCTGATGTAGCTTCCAGTATGTCCATTATCTTCTCGCGAATCTTCCACGTCTGCATAAAGAGATTTTCAAAGCCAAATGCATCAGCAAAAAGTCCAAGCCATAAAAGATGGCTGTGTATCCTGTGAAGTTCTGCCCAAATAGTCCTTAAATATTCAGCTCTTACAGGAACCTGAACACCCATCAGTTCCTCTATCGCTTCACAATAATCCTCCCCATGCATACAACTGCATATACCACATACCCTCTCTACGACGTAAACCATCTGATTAAAGTCTTTCTTCTGCGCTAAAGTCTCTAATCCCCTGTGTACAAAGCCAAAAGCAGGATATGCTTCTACTACCTTTTCATCCTCTACAACAAGTTTTAAGTGAATCGGCTCAGGTAAAACAGGGTGCTGTGGTCCAAACGGAATCGTACTTTTATCACTCATTCTTACCACCCTTTTCTCTTCTTATAATCTCTATGTCTGCTTGTGGACTTATAGGTGAGCTTTCGCCCAACATAAAGTTTCCTCCAAAGTCAACCGCAAGACCGTCAAACTCAACTCCAAAAAGCTCTTTTATCTCATTCTCTACTGCCAACGCACATGAATAAATATCTGAAACGCTGGGCACATTTTTCCCATCAGTTATGATGTGGATGTTTTCTAAATCATAACCTATGGCAAATGTGTATATGATTTTAAACTTGTCTTCTAAATTAAGGCACGTTTCTGTGACAAATCTATATCCACCATCGTGATATTTCTTCACTTCACTTTTTAGATTGCCAATCTCTACTTCTCTGCTATTTACGATCATAAAATCACTCCTAACCTAAGCTTTTAGCCGAAACTATTACTTCCTTGCGGGAATACTTCTCCTTTAATATTTGCGCCGCCTTGTAAAGGCCATCTATCATGGCCTCAGGCTTAGCCGGACATCCAGGAACGTACACATCAACAGGAATCACCTTGTCTATACCGCCTAACACATTGTAGCAGTCTCTAAATATGCCTCCGCTACATGCACAAATTCCGGCTGCCACAACTACTTTTGGATCAGGCATCATATCATAGACATTTTTCAGTACATCTTTATTTTTTTCATTTACAGTGCCCGTTACTATTAAAATGTCAGCATGTTTTGGGTTTCCCACATTTACCATTCCAAATCTTTCCATGTCATATATAGGGGTCATACATGCCAAAACCTCTATATCACATCCATTGCAACTTCCACAATCGTAATGGACTACCCATGGTGATTTTGAGAAGGACTTTTTTACAAATTCTTTTAAACCCATAAATTTATCACCTCGATACATTGCTAAAGTACAGGTAAGCAATATTTAAAACTGTAAAACTTATACCCACAATCCAGCTAAAGCTAAGCATCCACTTAAGCGTCATCCTTGCAGATATATTATCTATAATTATATCTAAAAAGAATACAAAAAGCGATATCAAAGTACCTATTACAAGATTTTGTGACCAGAAAATTGCCAACATTGCTAAAAGCAGCACTAACTCATACCAATCAGCTATTTCTATTAAAGCCAGATACGGCCCTGCGTAATCCGTGAGAATCCCTCTTACAAGCTCCTGATGAGCATGTTCAGATGTAGAAAAATCAAATGGAGATTTCTTTATTTTTATGTCCAGTACAAGGCTTAAAACCACAAAAATAAGCGGCAAATCAAGAAGAAGCCTTCCATGTGACATTATATCGTGTAAATTAAAGCTTCCAGCTACATAGTACATACCAATAAGCACAAATATAAGTAGAGGTTCATATGCCAACATCTGCATAAGTTCTCTCTGAGCTCCTACTTGGCTGTACGGAGACCTTGTAGCCAATGCCCCTATTACATAGAAGACAAGCCCTATAGACATTATAAAAATTATCATAAGAAGGTCAGCTTTTATTGCAAAGAAGCCGACACTTAGTATAGCTGATAGCAAGTATATATACGCTGCGAATATCTGAAAGTCATTTACTATCATCTTCTCTTTAGAAAGCAATTTTACGACATCGTAAAAAGGTTGCAACACAGGCGGACCATATCTACCTTGAATAAGGGCTGTGACTTTTCTGTCTAATCCGGTTATAAATCCGCCTATAAGCGGAGTCAAAATGACCGCCGCCGCAAAAACCAAATAATCTGTCCACGTCATAGCAATATCCCTCCGAAAACCGCCAGTATCAAAATAAATGAGATGTAGTTCATGTACTTCGTCATCTTCTCTTCATTTATTATGCTTGGAAGATAATAATTTTTTACATCATAGCCGTTGTTTGAATCATCATAATTAAGTCCAGCTTCGTACGGCTTTGTCTCTACTATGTCACGTGAATTCCTTATTGTCAAGAATGCCAAGATGACAGCTAAGCCTATAGCGAAAAACACTGGATATATGGAAAAACCGCCAAGATTGCTTTCAAGGTATCCTGATGCAGCTTTTACGGAAATAGACATCTTAAGCATGTTTATTTCAGGCTTTACAATTGCATTAAAAAGCTGCGTCACAGCCAAGCTCAATACAATCGCTATCGTAACTAAACTGTATAAAGCAAACTTTATTGTTGACGGCTGCTTTTCTACGAAAAATTTACTGTTATGCCCTTCTGACAAGATATTGCCTATCCACCTGGTGTAGTACATGACTGTTATAGCGCTACCTAATATCAAAAGCAGTGCCACAAGTAGATTTCTCGATGCCGCTTCTATTGCCATCCATTTGCTTAAAAGCATGCCAAACGGTGCAATCATCAACGACAAAATGCCTATAAAAGTTATGATTGTTGTAACAGGCATTTTTGTGATAAGCCCTTTCATGTCCTCGATGTCGCGGCTGCCGATATTTTGTTCAATTGTGCCAACGCACAGGAACAAAAGAGCCTTTGACACTGCATGGAATATTAAAAGCAAAATTGCCGCTGTTATAGCGCTGGAAGTATTGATACCTATGCTGGATATCATCAATCCTAAATTGGCAATTGTGGAATACGCAAGTATCTTCTTTCCATTGCTTTGACTTAAAGCTAATATAGACGTAGCGATAAATGTGAAAGCACCATACAGTGCTATAAATCCACTTAACGTCGTCCCCCTAAATGTAGGAGCTAATCTCAAGATAAGGTATATAGCAGCTTTCACCATCGTGCTTGAGTGCAAAAGTGCCGATACCGGTGTCGGTGCCACCATAGCACCTAAAAGCCAACTTTGGAACGGCATCTGAGCAGACTTTGTAAATGCACCCAATACCATAAAAGCCACAGGTATCAATAAAATATACGATGTATCAGATTTCAAAACAGCATCTAATGTTATCATGCCAGTATATTTGTATAGAATTATGATTCCAACCAATAGTGAAAATCCACCAAACATGTTAATCCACAAGGCTCTTGATGCATTTTTGATTGCCACTTCTGTCTTATCGTGGGAAATAAGCAGGAAAGACGACAGAGAAGTTATCTCCCAGAAGAAATACAACCACATCAGATTATTGGAGAATATTATGCCATTCATTGCTCCAAAGAACAAAAGTATGACTGCAAAAAATCTTGATTGCCTTGATTTAACTAATTTCTCTTCTTTTTCATGATGATCCATGTAGCCAAAAGCGTACAAAGCTATTATAGGTCCAACTATCGAAACAACCAAATTCATTATGATTGAAAGATTGTCGATGTAAAATGCGCTTACTTCTTGCTCTTTTAGTACAAACAGTTCAAAATACGCAAGAGGCAATATCTGCAATATTGAAAAAATCGCTATCTTAGGTTCTTTCACCTTAAATGATACATAAAGGGTATAAATCAAAAGCACATAATCGCCAACTTTTATCAATTTATCGATGATTCCATAAAACGATGTCCCAACAATCGTTGGCAAATTGGCAGTTTTAAAAATTGCCAATGAACTTAAAAATACTATAAGCAATGTAGCCGAAACAAATGCCTTCCTCGCTGCTGCTTTACCAATTGTAATTGTTATCAAACTCATTACAATTGGTACTACGATGCTTATTAAAACCAGATCACTTGTCATTTTTTCACTCCTTATCTATTCAATTTAATGAATATTATATATTGTATACATTTTTAAATACCCATTTTGATTATAAATCTAATTGGATAATAAGTCAATTGTATTTAATATTAATTAATTTTGTTTATTATTTAACAATATTTCAATGGTTTTTTGCAATTTATCCCACAAAAATAGCAGAGGAATAATCTCCTCTGCTATATCAGCATGCTTTTTGTGCAGTTTCTCCATTCAATATCCTTCTTAAATACTCACCAGATATCGTTTCTTCTTTAACTAATATACTTGATATTTCGTTTAACACATCTATTTTGTCCTTCAAAAGCTCTTTCACCTTTTCTTCCTGCTCCTTTATTATTTTATTTACTTCCTCATTTACCTTATCTCCTGATATGTCGTCTTTACTGATGATGCCCAAGCTTGAAAGCCCTGTATAAACTATTTTCTTTGCGATGTCCACTGCCTGCTCAAAATCGTTGGCAGAACCTGTACTTCTGCTGTTTAGAACGAGAAGCTCCGCAGCCGTTCCACCAAGTGCCACCATTATTTCGTGCTCCAACTGTTCTTTCGTGTATATAAACGTATCGTCTTTCTCAGTCTGCCTTACAAAGCCTAAAGCCTTACCTCTTGGCACTATCGTTACAGTAGCCACAGAATTAGGATTGACCAGTTCTCCGATTATTGCATGTCCTGCCTCATGTATCGATACTCTTAGTATCTCATCTTCTGTAGGCTTTTTGTCTGTCTTTTCGCCAAGTATGACTTTGTCAACCGCTTCCTGCAAATGCTTTTGCATTATATTAGATGAACCATCCCTCATGGCCAATATAGCCGCTTCGTTGCACAAGCTTTCCAAATGAGCTCCCGAGAAACCAAAGGTATCTTCTGCAATTGCCTCTAAATTCACATTTTCATCTAAAGGCTTGTTTCTCGTATGAATCTTCAGTATTTGTAGTCTACCGCTTTTATCGGGAAGGTCTACCGTCACCTGCCTATCAAACCGCCCCGGCCTTAATAAGGCTGGGTCTAACATATCAGGTCTGTTTGTAGCTGCCACCACAAGAATATTTATATCATTATCGCTTTTTATTCCATCCATCTCAACAAGAAGCTGGTTTAGTGTCTGATCGTACTCATGGTGACTTTCGTTTGTACCTCTTTTTGCACCAAGTATGTCTATTTCATCTATGAAGATTATCGCGCTGTTTTTTTGCTCCTTTTTAGCCAATGCCTTTGCCGATTCAAAAAGTTTCCTGACTCTCTGTGCACCGACACCTGCGTACATCTCTATAAATTCACTGCCAGATGTAGCTACATAGCTAGAGTCAGTGTACTTTGCAGCAGCCTTAGCGAGGAGTGTTTTGCCTGTACCTGGAGGTCCACTTAAAAGTATTCCTTTAAGCGGCCTTATGCCCATCTTCCTGATTTTATCCCTGTTTATCACAAAATCCAATGCTTCCTTCAACTCTGATATGGCTGTGTTTTGACCGCCTATGTCATCAAAAGACACGCTTGTATCGGGATTTACTACTTTTCCTGACGAACTTATAAACCCCCTGCTTTCCAGCAAAAAACTTAAAGCAAAAATCATCATTCCTACTATCACGATAGGAGTTATATCTATGCCTAATATGGCAGCAAAAATCACTAATGCAATTGAAATACCGATGAGTATTTCTTTAACCATCTGTTACATCCCCCTTTGTATTGCGCGGTATAATCTTGTACAAGTAATTTTGACCATCATATATACTTAAATATATATTGCTACCATCAATATAGACATTCGTCTTCGCACCTTTTTCAATGCCATTTTTGTAAACAATTTTGCTCATATCTATATAATCGCCATTTTGAATGGCCTGATATATGGCAAACTGATCTTCGTAAAATAGACTGTCTAATTTGTCGTTAGGATTGTCAACTATCTTTATATCAATTTTAATTGGATATTTCTCAATTATTTTTTCAATATCCTTATACGCTGTCATAAGGTTGTCTACCTTTTTAAGCTTGATACTTGCCGTATAGCCACTGTTTCCAATGCTTACATCTGCAGATTGAACATTATCGGAAGACTTTATGTCATTGGCTATCTTCTCCGGCAATATGCGGTTCTGATATAAATTAAATCCTCCTAAAAGTACACCCAACGCCAACGTCACCGTTACTATGACTACCTGCCATTTTAATTTTGAAAACATAATATACCCCCTCTCCGGCGACATGATATATCATATTATATCATAAAATATATACTCAGACAACACTATAGTATCTCATTTGATTTCTGCAACTCATAAAACTATAATTAACTTAATAATATATAATTATATTACAACTTCTATTCAAAACTTAATGTTTAAAATTTACAGATATAGGAGTGAAAAATCATGAGGATAGCAGCTACAGTGACAAAAGAAGGGTTAATTTCTAAATTGCCAGATGGTCCTTATATAGTTATCTATGATGTAGAAAAAAAAGACGCAGAAAAATACGAAAATCCAGGTTTTCCTCTAAAAGATGGGAGGCGAATCGCTACAGTTAATTTTCTCATAGAAAAGAAAGTCGATCATGTCATCACAATACCCGAATCATTCTGCGACATATCGTATGGCAAAGCTAAAAATAGCGGCATCAAATTCATAAGACTTGATGAAAGTCTGCCATTTGAAAAAGTCATAGAAAATCTTGAAACTTACTTAAATAGCGCAGCGTATGATATACCAGAACAAGAATTATTTAAGAAAAAATAAAAAATTTATAGGAGGCATTGATAATTTCGATGCCTCCTTTTTTAAATAAATTATCAGCCAATAGGCTTTACTTTTTCTGACACTTTTTTCGCCAGTTCTAAATAGTATTCTGATTCAGGTTCATTTATAAACGCTACTGGCAAGCCAATATCGCTTTTTTCGCGTATCTTTATGTCAATAGGAATCTTCACAAGAACTTCTGTATTAAGTTCTTTTGCAAGTCTGTCTGTTTCGCCTTCTCCAAATATATTGTACTTTTTATGGCAATCAGGGCACTCAAAGTACGACATATTTTCAGCTATTCCTATAAGCTCTATATTTACCTTCTGAGCCATGTATGCAATCCTTCCTGCCACATGTGAAGCAGATGCTTGTGGAGTCGTGACAAGCAAAAATTTCTGCTCAGGTACTTTCTGCATTATTGTAAGAGGTACATCCCCAGTGCCTGGTGGCAAGTCAATTATCATGTAGTCAAGTTCTCCCCAGTAAACATCATTCATAAACTGCTCTAGGACACCTCCTAAAAGCGGTCCCCTCCAAATAAGCGGTGTATCTTCATCTGCAAAATTGCCCATGGAGATAACCTTGATGCCGTACTTCTCTATTGGCAGTATCGTGTTTTCATCTAATGCATAAGGCCTTTCGCCTACTATGCCTAATAAACGAGGTATGCTGAAGCCTAAAACATCAGCATCAATTAAGCCAACTTTGTAGCCTAACTTTCCTAAAGCAACTGCAAGATTTGCAGAAACCGTTGACTTGCCAACACCGCCTTTGCCGCTTCCAATTGCAATAACACGAGTCTTTTCAAACAAAGGCACTTTCCCTTGATTCATGCTGTTTGCGAGCTTTTGCCTTTCTTCTTCTGTCATGGCTCCCATGTTGACAACCACATCATCAACGCCATCCAAGCTTTTAAGTTTATTTATGACATCTTCCTTTATGGTGTTTTGAAGTGGACAGCCTTTGATTGTCAATTTTATGTCAACCATGACTGTACTGCCATCTATATTGATATTATCAACCATATTAAGGTCGACGATGCTTCTTCCTATTTCAGGATCAAAAACATCTTTTAGTGCATTTAAAATTTGTTCTTTTGTAACCAACTGTATACCCCCTAATGGTATTTTATTTTTTAACACTTATATTATAATATACAATCCCAATAAATAGAATACCTATGAAACAAAATTTTTATCATATGTCATATTTAAAATTCATCTTAATGTGGTGAAAACAATTACCAAATTAACAATGAAATTTTTGTTAAATCGGTTGATTGAATAAAATTAGCTCTTAATATATTATTAAAATAAATACAAGTAAGGGGGATAAGTGTATGAAGGAGTTTCAAATTTCTTTAAATTCAATTGATAAGGTCAAAAATTTTGTAGAGAAGATGTCAAAATACCCTTTTGATATTGACATTGTATCAGGTCGCTATGTCATCGATGCAAAGTCCATAATGGGGATTTTCAGTCTAAACCTCGAAAACTTGCTTACGGTTATACCACACACAGACGATGAAGAAGCACTATCTAAGTTTTCCGATGACATAAAAGAATACATGAAGTAAAAATAAATTTAAAAGCGTAGACTATCTACGCTTTCACTTTTATATTATTGGCGGCGGTGTAGAGCCTTTTGGTATCGCTATTTGTCCCGTCATTGCATCAATGTGCATCAACCAGTACCCCATATCACCAGCACTTCTCATATTTTCCTTTAACGGACACCAATACACAAATCCTGTCATCCCTCCAAAAGGTTGATCAGAAAGTGTAAATAACCCTGGCATACCGTAGACGATGTATTTAAGCTTTCCATTTTCGTCATTTACAAATCCTACTAAATAATGATCGTAGAAGCCATTCCTATATCCCGTATTTATCCTCCACCATCTGTAACCTTCCAGATTATTTTCAAATGGATGAACTTCATCAAGGTAATTCACAATATTATTTACATACTCTTTTAAATATTTTACATAACCGCTGTTTTCCTGTTCATAAACATCGCTTTTAGTTATTGTATCATCGCTTTGATGCTCCGGTTGAACGCTTGTATTCCCTTCATCATCTGAATTAACATCTCCCGTCTCCTCTATATTGTCAATTTGTCCATTTTCCACATCTTTTTCAGGCTCAACTTGAATTTCCACTTCTTCTTCGTGGTATTCCTCGTCATTGTACTGTGGCAATGTTGTATAGCTATCCACACTTTCTTTTTGACTTTCAACTAAATCCTCAATAAAATGAATCTCGCTTTTATCTTTTTCAATATTCTCTATGTTTTTCATAAGCTTTTTATAAGTGGCTTTCCAGTTAAATCTCGACTTGTCTATGACGCCAGACAATGGAATCAACCTCTGTTGTCCATTGTCTGCTTCTACTAATGCTACAGCAAGCTCATCAAACTTCACACCTTTATCAAGCACATCGTCTGTATTAAAAGACCATTCTGCACCGCCTCTGCCTTTGTCGTCTACCCTTATTGCCCCAAACTCAACTAATTTAGGGCTCTCTCCGATTTTTAAAAATTTTATCGTATACGAATAATTAGGATCGAGATTTTGAAGTGATGCTGTAATTCGACCTCTTCCGTTCATAGTTTCTATTTTAAGGTACCCTGATATTTCCTTGTCCTTTAAAAGCGACACTCCCCTCTCGTCAGGTTCCAGCATTATATACATGCGCTTATAAATATCCTTCCTTAAAGGCATTTTATATCCCCCTTATTTCAAATATATTTTAGCAATATATATTATGAAACAGGGAGATTTAATATTACATCTTCATATCATAAATGGTGTTTGCAAGTTCAGCAAACTTTTCTATTGAGAGAGTCTCTCCTCTTTGTCTTAAGTCTATGCCACATTTTGTCAAGGCATCTGCAATTATTGATTGATCAATGTTAAGGGATTTTAAAGAATTTGTTATTACTTTTCTTCTCTGTCCAAATGATGATTTTACTATTCTAAAAAAAAGTTTTTCGTCTTTCACAAATACAGATGGCTTATCAAGGACATGTAACTTTATAAGCGATGAGCTTACTTTTGGCTTAGGTGAAAATACTTCCGGAGGAAGATTTAACAGTATCTCCGGCTTTGAGTAATAGTTTACTGCTACTGTCAATACGCCATAATCTTTGCCGCCTGGCTTTGCACATATCCTCTCCGCCACCTCTTTCTGCACCATTATAGTTATGTCTTTCATCAAGCGGGACTCTAAAAGTTTCATTATTATAGGCGATGTTATGTAGTAAGGTAGGTTTGCAACGACTTTGCACTTTTCTCCTCCAAAATACGCATCTACGGTTTCTCTTAAATCAACTTTCATTATATCGTCATTTAATACAATTAGATTATCATATCCTTTAAAATCTGCTTTAAGTATGTCATAAGCTTCTTGGTCTATCTCATAAGACACTACCATATTAGCCTTCTCCAATATTTTTCTTGTAAGGGTGCCTAAACCTGCGCCTATCTCTATCACATTATCATCCTTTGTTATGCCTGATAAATCAACTATTTTTGATAGTATGCCTTCATCAAAAATAAAGTTTTGTCCAAGTCTTTTCTTTGTATTGAATCCTTTTACTTTCATCATCATCCAACCTCGCTTTTTTTCAAAAAACAAGACAGGTTAAACCTGTCTACTTAAGTATATAAACTCTAACAGTTCGTCTTCCCCAATTACACGCTTCTCTATACGATGTAAAGAACAAATCGATGATATTGCCTTTTATCGCTTCCCCAATATCTGCTGCAACCCCAGGACCATACCCCTCAACATAAAGTCTTGTACCTAAAGGTATTACTCTCGGGTCAACCGCAATGATACCACGCCCGACTGTAGCACCAGAATACGTTAGGGATCCAGGCGGTGCATCATACCCTGTTGCATCCATTATCTTCATCTCTCTATATCTGTAGGTTTCTCCCCTTGACGTAGTCAAAAGCCCCAATGTGCCTACCTGCACTATCTTTGTTATGGGATTTTGCACTACGACGTCTTTTATAACTTGCCTTGATACTTCTTTCCCATCTTCATATGTAATTTTTATCGTCTTTTCTCGCTTTCCGTTTTGGCCTTCTTGTACAACTAAAGTTTGGCCTCTTATCATATTATCATTTTGGATTGTTTGAACGTTAAAAGCTATATCTTCATCTTGAGTTATTACTTTTTCATTTACTCTGGTAATTGTGACATTCATTCCACTATATGTTTTGCTATCTAAAGGAGTGCTAATTTTATCGATGGGACTTAGTATGATTTTTCCTTGAGCTAATACATCTTTTAATGTTGGTTTTACTGTGTATATTGTAATATCTTTTCCATCAACGTGAATTACCACGGGGTAGGCTCTTTTAATGCTAACTTTCATTCCATTTTTCAGCTTCGAATCTATCGATGGTATAACTTCGTCTTCTTTTCTAAGCTTTATATTTTTCTCCGCCAATAAGTCTTTTACACTGCTTTTAAAAGTGGTCACAGCAACTGTTTTTCCGTTATCTGTGATTGTCACCTGTTTTTTCAAGTTAACGTATACAGTTGTACCTACTAACAAAATGACCAATGCAGCCAATATCAGAATTCCAACCGGTTTTTTGATAAGCTCAGTAAATGCACCCGGCCAAATTCTTCGGTTGCTTGCATCCATTACATAACCTCCTCATTTTTATTGGGAAGACTTTTTATAATTTTAATATAACATATTATTTTTGTCAAATTCATTTCATAATATTTATCTCCACTTCCATAATAAGTTATCACTTATATTATCTACTACATTATTATATTATATACATGAAAATATTATGTTTCTTTTAAAAGAAATACGCCCTTACGAGCGCATCATCTGCATCATTTGCGTCATCATCATGTATGCCATTGAAACATGATTGTAAGCATCCATAAACATTCTCATATGCTCAGGAGGGCACTGCATTGGTGGCATCATACCCGGCATTCCTGGCATAGGATAAGGCATAGGTCCCATCGGCGGCTCGGAAGGGCACGGCATCGTAGGCATACCTCCCATAGGCGGCTGCATTGGGCCTAAATACGGTTCTGGATTTACAGGTGGAACATTCATAGGATTTTCATTTACATTTTCTCTATCCATCTTTCACTTTTCCTCCTTTTTTTGAAATATCCATTTCAATACAGTATATGTTCCACCTTTTAAATTGCTATAAATTGCTTTTACTTATTTTAAATAGCTCTAAGGCATTAGATGCTGTTATATCGCAAACTTCATCAAATGTCATATTTTTTATCTCTGCAATCTTTTGTGCCACGTATTTCACATTAACAGGTTCATTTCTCTTGCCTCTATACGGCACAGGCGTCAAGTAAGGGCTATCCGTTTCAATTAATAACTTTTCTATCGGCACTTTCATGGCTACATCGACGGCTTTTTTTGCATTTTTAAATGTCACTGGTCCACCCAATGAAATGTAGAAGTTCATCTCAATCAACTGAAATGCCATCTCGCTGCTGCCTGAATAGCTGTGAAAAACGCCTCTTAAACTGCTTGTCCATTCACTTTTCACGATGTCAAACACATCGCCATGTGCATCCCTGTCGTGAATTACTATTGGCAAATCATACTTTTTGGCAAGCCTTATCTGTTCTATGAAGCATTGCTTCTGGTATTCAACTGGCGGATCGCCGTAATAATAGTCAAGTCCTATCTCTCCTATAGCAACAACTTTTTCTTGAGATAACAATTCCTCAATTACAGCAATGTCATTTATTTCATTTTGTGAATGCTCAGGGTGAATGCCAATAGCAGCATATATAAAATCGTTGCTTTTAGCAAGCTCAATCGATTTTTTTGATGTCTCAATGCTGGAACCTACATTTATCAATAATGTAAGCTCATCTTTACATCTTTTTATAACATTTTCCCTATCTTCATCATACTTTTCATCTTCCAGGTGTGCATGTGAATCTATAATCATAAAATCATCTCCTAATCAATGATATAATCTGCAACGTCCTTTTTATTTTAACACATTTTATCAACGGAAAAATAATAATAATCTTATAAAAAAGAGATTTCACATCAAAATTCCAGTAAAAAATTTGTTTTTACAAGAATTTTTATATTTTACATCCAGTTGAATATATGGTAATAACAAATTCCTTGGATGCCCAAAATAGTTACACCTTCCCATTACCCCATGAATTTTAATAATGAATTTCCAGTTTTATTTTTAAGTTACATCTTCACAAACAGTGGGTTACTCCATCCAGTTTCTATTATAAATATCTCATCTTTTATATCTTCAATAATATCTATTTGAAGCATATGCTTTTCCCTAAAATTGAGCTATGTATCTCCTCTATAAATTTTATAAACCTTACTTCTATGTCGGAATTAGGCATTTGAAAATTGTCTTCGTCCCAGGCCTTTATTTTA
>NZ_JBPODR010000027.1:0-30104 GCF_051201035.1 Thermoanaerobacterium thermosulfurigenes | reverse complement strand
GGCTCTTAATTGAGTTTGTTTGCTATACCCTTTTTTACAACGTAAAAAATTTTAAATTTCTTTTTAAAACCTATTGACTTTTACTAGCTGGTCTAATTTTAATAACATAACAGCAAGCTAATCCAGCAGCTCTCTTATTTCATCTAATCTTTCTTCTGCAATATTGATAGCCTCTTTATAACTACTTTTGCTATTATTTTTTGAATTTTTTTCTTCAAATGTACATAACAATAATGCAATATTTTGTTTGTTGTATCCAGTAAACTTAAAAATTATCCTTATATTTTTCGATCCCTTAAACTTCATTGAATACAATCCATCGGTTTTCTTTAAAATTTCAAACCAATCTCTTTTCTTATAACATTGATTTTGATACTCTTCTAAAAATTTAAGTCTTTGCCTATACATTCTTATAAATTTTTCCTTATATCCGCTATATTCCAAAATATTCTTTAATTCTTCTTCAAATTTAGGATGTGTATAAATTTTAGTACTATAAAATTGCTCCGGATATATTATATTATACAACACCTTCATTATGTGTCTCCTTACTTATATTATATTACTTATAAGTAATAAACACAACTATATTTAATAAAAATATTACTTATAAGTTATTTTACCCGCTTTTCTAAATCTTAAACTATTCACAATATCTTTTTAATAAGACTGCTATTAAATTGCTTATTTGGTCTTAGAATTATATTGCCTACAGATAAGGTATTTAAGAATAGAATCTTCACGGTTCTACTATAAAATCGTAAATTGGATCCCTTATCTTCAATCTCTTTTCCCCAAATTCACCATTTCCTTTATTATTTTATATGTTCTCTCTTTCATGGCTTGAGATGTAACCTTTAGATTGTTTATACAAGCAAATTCCACTTTGTTCTATAGCCTGATTTCTCGAATACAATAGCAATTTAGAAAGTCGAGTACACCTTTAATATCAACATAATGTGCTTCATGCATTTTAATCTGTAATTCTTTAGGAAGAAACGGGCTATATTTTGACGCAAAAAACTCGTTGTCCATTATATAAGGTATCAAATCACTCATAAACCAATCTTTGTGTCGAATCTCCTTTAATATTTCTATTAAATCAATATTGTCCAAAATAGAGATACGCCCAATACCATCAGTCTTGTCTACATTAACACCATAATAACGAAGCATCCAAATTAGCGTTTGAAAAATGTTGGTCCCGGTAAATGTTTCAAATAATAGTTCACCATCCATCCTCCATATTATTCTCTCATCTGGTCTTACTTTATAATGACAATAAGGCGCACGCAACTCTTCTAAAGTATAGCGACCATCATTATTGATAAAATCAAATATATAATCTGAACATAATATCTTATGCATATGTTCAGGAATTCTTCGGTGCAATCGCACACCCCCACCTGAATAATTAGGTGGATGCCCGTCCACTGCTTTCTGCACATATACCTTGCTGCGTTTAGCATCTACTTCTTTGATCGTCCACAATCGCCCAGCAAGGATAATGTTATCTCCTTCATTTACGAATGGCGTTTTTTGAATTTCCCCAATTTTTTTAATTCCATCTAATACTTCATACGAATCTTCAGTCATAAAAACAGAATAAAAATCTTTTCCTCTAAGCAGTCGTTCCCCTTCTAATCCGACAATCAACTGGCCTGTATCACTAAGTTGTTCCAAATAATCTTGCTTAACCATATGTTCAATTAACAAACAAATATCTGTTTCCGGTAAATCATAAAATGCACCATTGCGTTTCAACAATGTAATTAAATCTTCTGGTGCAACGCCGTTCATTTGGTGGCATATTGAAATAATTTGATGAAACAGAATATCATAAGGGCGCGAATAACCTTTACTCGGCTCTATCCACTTTTGTAATAATAAATCCATCACTGCAATAGATTGTAATAACCCGTACTTATCTGCTGTATATAATTGCAAATACTGATCTTTACCATGTTTTCTGCCTGACCTTCCTAACCTTTGTTTTAAGGATGAAACAGTAAAGGTACTATCCACTTGAATAACAAAATCTATTTCTCCAATATCAATTCCTAGCTCCAATGAGCTGGTTGCTACGATACTTTTAGGTAGAGTAGATTTAGCCATCATCTTCTCAACAAATTCACGTTCTGCTTTAGCAATCGAAGAATGGTGCGCGTAGTACATCTGCCCTATTCCATCTCGTTCAGCCAAACGATTTAAAATAACTGTTGCCTCTTCAACAGCACCTCGGCTATTAAAAAAAATTAAGGCAGAATGATTACGGGTCAATTCCCGGATATCTTCATAAAGTTCGATAGGATAACTCCTCATTTTCTCACTGTCAAAATGCATCAAATTATAATAAAGATCTTTATCATTTTCTTTTGCCTCGATAATTTCAACGTTATCTGGGTCTCGGTAATTAACCCAGTTCTTAACTAACTCAAAATTATCAATTGTTGCCGATAACCCAATAATACGAGGCCGATCTTTGGTAAAACATTCAATGCGAGACAATAATGAACGTAACTGAACTCCACGTTCTGTATCAATAAAAACATGAATTTCATCAATAACGATAAATTGAAGATACTGAAACAACAAACGCAGTACATGAGTACGATTTATAAACAAGCTTTCAATAGACTCAGGTGTGATTTGCAATATACCAGCAGGATTATCAATAAACTTCTTTTTACTATATTGACTAACATCACCGTGCCAACGATGAACTGGAATATACATTTGATCACATAATTTTTGAATGCGTTCAAATTGATCATTAATCAACGCCTTCAATGGTGATATATAAAGAACTTTAAGTGTATAAGGCGCTGTTTCTTCAATTTGGCTAAGAATAGGCAGAAATGCTGCTTCTGTTTTCCCAGAAGCTGTAGCTGACGAAAGAATCACGTCCTTTTGCGTATTCATAATAACCGGAATTGCTTTCTCTTGAATAGATGTAAATCTTGTCCAACCCATATCCCATATTTTCTTTTGCACAATATTAGATAACATATAAAATATCTGGCTCATTTTATCCCCCTCGGTATCACATCATAAACGGCGTATTCACCGTATCATTCACATGTAAAAACACTTTACATCACTAAAAATTACCACGTTGAAAGCGATCATGTATATTAACCACTTTTCGATCCAGCTTATCATCTTGTGGTGTTTCATTAGAAACACCAAATAATTCCTTCCGATCTGTCATCGGATTTTCAATAAGAATATTTAAACTACTGATAAACTGTCGAATAACGTCCCCCAAGATGATGTGCTTTTCAGCACCCGATCGTTCATAAAAATTAATCAAAAAATCACGAATCTCTTCGTCCGTTACCGTTGGTTCATAGCCGTAATGAGCTGCGTGTATATCGCGGATATTCATTAATAAAACCAGAGTTTCATTAGGAGTAATTGGCATTAATCTAATTACCGGTTGCTTTAAATCACGGTATTCATCGCTTTGAACACCTGGTTTTAACCTACGTTCCAATGCTTTATAGCTGTAAAGTCCCCTGCGTTCATCTTCCAAAAACTCAGGTGTACCGCTGAAGGTAATATATAAACCTTCAACCGCTCCTTGTAAAATATCATTATATATCATTAAAATATACTCATAATTTTTCTCTCTTGCTTCTCGGTGCGTAATTTTATATAAATTAACTGCCTCATCTAAATTAATGATTAATCCTGAATATCCTATTTGGCGTACAAATTTCGATAGCACCTTCAAATATCCATAATAATTGTTGTCATTGATAATTTCGCGAATTCCTAAATCACGAATAGCATCGGTTTTTGCCAGGTACTCCCCTCGTATCCATCTCAAAGCACGGCGTTGCTTTTCCCTGTCTTGCTCTACAAAACCCCGATAATAAATGCCTAATACATTTGCAAAATCATATCCCCCCGTTAACTCATCCAAGTGTGAAACAACATCAATAATTTCTTTTTCAACTGCTTGAATAAAGGTAGGATCATTCAAAATAGGCCGGTCATAGCCCAATTTTTGTACCACCTGATTTTGAATATTTGTTATCCACTGGTCCAAAATCGCCGGTAAAGCATTACCCTGTGGAACTGATTTAGTAGATAAGTTCCTCATTAGCTCGCTGTACAAAGCAACAGCTTGGTTATCATTTCCGTATAATCTCCTATGTGGAGTAAAATCAGCTTTTGCAACGACAAACCCTTCATCAAGACCTATCTGACGAACAAAATTTTGCATAAAGCTTTTGCCAGTTCCGTATGCTCCAATAAAAAATTTAATTAACGAACTTCCATTTTCCTTAATATCATTTAGATCCTCTTTTATTTGTCTCATTTCAGCTTCACGACCAACTATTATATATTGAAGGCCTCGACTGGGAACTACCCCACCAGCTAATGCATTTAAAATATCTGCTGAATCACGCCTTTTAATTTTCATATTGTTTTACTCCTCTCTATTTCCTCCAATACACATACTAATTCTTCGTTTATCACATAATCATCGCCTATCTGTTCAATAAACACATCATCTAAGTATTCCTCTGCTTTTGTATTGATTTCGTTAATAAAAACCGCAGCGGGAATTCCTTTATCTCTTATCTCATCATTCACCACGTCGATTCTTCTCCTTTTGCTAGAAAATGTGCTAATAAATTTAATTTCTTCTTCCGTTAATGAGGAAAGAAATCCTTCGACATCCACATCATCGTCACTCAGTGTAATTGTCGGCCGCTCGGGAATGTCAAGTTTTGTTTTCTCCACATTAGACATTGGTTTAATTTCTCTCTCTGTACTTTTATCCTCATCCTGTTCATCGCTGGAAAACTCTGAAAGAAAAGCCTGATGCCTTCGTTTCAATACTTCAACTTGTTTACCGTCCAATTCTGTTATCCAGGATTTGTTAGAATCATTATTAGCTGTTTTTGTTTCTAATGTTTCATTGGGCTTTGGAGGAATTCGGCTCCCCTTCTCCTCAATTTTATCTGTTACAACATGCGAAAAACGACTTTTGATTCCTACATCTTCATCAATTTCATATACTTTTTTGTTTTTCATCTCTTCTAATAAACGTTTTTTGAAACCAGGAGGAAGTAACTCTTCATTTGCTTGGATTTGTCTCTTAACACCGTTACACAACCGAGTAACATTTTCAGAAATACGAAATAAAGCAGTGATCTCGTTATAAAAATATTCTGTCGGTACGTATTCCGTATATTCAATAACTCGGCTTCCAACATTTCGACCAATCACTGCACTTTTAAACAAATAGTACGTTGCCGTTTTTTTCTTTTGTTCTAACCAAGCCTTTTCTAAATCTAACCCTTCTTCAATGTTTATTTTTTGGAATAATTTTAATGCCTCCTTAAATGTAGCATAAACCTTTTGTTTGTTCATTTCGAAAAAGTTGGTTTCTGAATATCCTCTAATAACTTTTTGCCACTCTTTAATAGGTATTGGGCCAATATCTTTTTCGTGGTCTTTAAATATTTGATAAAAATTCGTCTGATAATAAGGTTCAGCTCCTAATCCCCATTTACGAGCCAGCTCAACTTCATTTAACTCAATTAACATATCTCTAATCCACTCTGAAAGATATCTGTCCAAGTTGGGAATTCTTTCTTTATATGCCTGTTGTAAACGAACCATCATACTGACATTAAATGCTGCATTTTGATTAAAAGTATAATTGATCAATTCATAAACAAATAAAATCACATAGCTTAAATCTGTATCCAAATAATTCCCTTTTAACGTCTGGTGTCTCCAATAAAAATACCATTTCTTTTGTTTTTCATCGAGATCTCGAAATGTCGTCCAATGAACTTGCAAAGGAACAAATTCAGTTTTAACACCCATTTGATTAGCATATTTAATCGAATCTTCCATGAAATAAGTCTCATGAGTATGAAAAGATATTTCGATGACCGGTCTGTTCAGATCTTTATGCTTAAATGATTTTTTAATTTGCTGAATTTCTTCTTTGATGTAAGAAGGTGTCTTGAGATGTGCATATTCTGGCAAAATAATTTCTTCTTCCCTATAAAACATCATTTCGTTTTCTCTATCTGATAAAACTGATTTTTCAGATTCGACTTCCTCGGGTCTGGTTTTCTCCACTCGTGAAGTAATTGATTGAAGTGGCTTTTCCTGCAAAGATTCCGGAGAGTTCTTATGGCTTTCGAGATATTGCTGATGCCATTTATGAATAAAAAACATGTCTATCCATCCCAATAATATAGGAATACCTGTCCAACTAAATGCCAAATAAAGAATACCCCTTAAATACTTACCATAATAAAAAAGGTGAGCACCTAAACCACCAAAAAAGAGCGCTAAAATATAACCAACTGTTTTTGATTTGCCCCGCTTCACAAAATTGTTCCTCCTTTTCCTAAAAAACAATACATATAGCAAAAATATTTCGATATATTTCGCTAAAAATATATCATAAATACTCTGCTTTCCTCTTTTTTAACTTCTGCAGCACTTCTTTCATATTCTGCGCTTTATCTTTTGAGCATATTAATCTGTATCTACGATTATGATATCTTCTATACCGAGCATCGCGATAGCTATCATTTCCTGTTATGATGCATTTCTTTGTATCTACGCTCACAACATTGCCGCATTTATCTTTTTCGCATAGGATTATGAGTCATGCTAAAGATGACTAACGCGCAAAAGAACCGTCTCCTTGTGTTTATGGGTTAAATTAATCCCTTTTCTTTACAAATACTAATTATTAATCCTTTCATATCTTTAATAAATTGCTTTAATTCACCTGTTGAATTATTATTTTCTACTAATTCTGCACTTGAATGGGAAAGTGGATTTGAATTTCTTAAAACATGCGCGTTATGAATGATTTCTGCTCCTCCATTAATGGAATTATAAAATTTTTTATGCTCACTCTCTTTATAAAATAATTTATAATTTGGTTTTCTACTATCATCATAATGGGACGCAAATGCTATATGAGCAGTTACTCTATCAAAATAATTTTTAAAAAAAGCAAAAGCTGATATCATATTACCTTTTTGTTCTTCGAATAAATACATAATATACAGATAATAAGTCTTATGATCAGGTTTTATGGCATTACAAAATTTATTTGTGTCAACATCATTCAGTGATGAAATAAAAGAATTTTTACAAAAATAAACATAGTAATTATATAAATCCGTACAATATAATTTTATAACATCTAATAGATCTCTATGTTTAAATCCTCTTTGAATTAAATAATTTATGGCAATTGTAGTATCATATGAATTCCATTTTTTCGCTCTATGACGATTAAAAAGTTGATTTAAAAAAGCTTTAATTGCCATATCGCTTTTTGTATTTAAAATCATAATAGTTAATCTTTTAGGATCTAAACTTATAAAAGAAATGTTTTTACATATTATTCTATTTATTGTTTCTATTACTTCTTTATTCTGAAACACATTAGATTTTTCAAAAATAAAATAATTAAAAATCTCTTGTGGTGTAAATTCAACATCCTCAATCAAAAATGATTTCTTAATTATTTCGTTATAATCGTCAACAGTAATATCGCCATATAATAGCGCAGATTCAATATTATTTAAAAAGGTAATTACATTATCATTTGCTAGTTCTTCAATTTCAAACTTTATTCCATTAAAATATTCATCATATAGAGATTTTTTCAACTCTCCATTTAATTCAGAAACTTTTTTCAATGTAACCTTTGATGAATTAACAGCTAAATCATATTCATATAAAATTGACGAATATTCATTAATTATATCATTGAAAACATTATTTAAATTGCCACAATTTTGATCTGTTTGAATCAATATATATAAATCATCAACATACCTAACCATTTTAAAACTTTTTATTTCAGGTATTTTGTTGATAATAAATTCATTCAATCTTACATCTATATCATCTAAATATATTATTGTTGCTAAATATGAAGTAGCTACACTGTTTTCTATCAATGGAAAATTACCATTTCCACAATAATAAATGAATTCTTTATATAAATGTAATTGATACTGTGTAATACTTACACAATTTTCATTAGATACCTGATCTATTCTCGAAAATAGTTTATTTAAATTGATATTTTTAAAAAAGTCTCTAATATCAGTCTTTATAAAATAATCATAATTCTCCAATTCTGCATTAATCTCTTTACAAAATGCATCATAATCATATTTATAAAAACATCTCATTTCGTCAAAGTTACCAGCATAAAAAACAGAAATATCGCTGGGACGTTTAGGATGATATACTCTAGATATTGTTTTACCTATCGATTCAAATAAAAGATAACTTAGAGGAGAGAGTAAACTCGAATTTCTAAAACTTCCATCACTTTTTTGCATATAATTGTTTGTTCTAAATAGAAATTTAGGAAATAAAACTGCTGCTCCACTTTGAATATATTGTTGAAAAAATTCTTTGCTTTTTATTTTTTCTTTATCATGTATATTTAATTTAGAAAATGGAAACCATTGGATATATGATTTTAGCCTTCCTATTTTCTGCTTAAAATACATATCACAAACCGCTTTCCATGTATCATATGTAATAAAAAACATATCTAAACCTCACATAAAAAATTTCTTTTTTATCTTACATGGCATAGGTATTTTTCCAATTCTAAAATTCGGGATTTTTGATGGAAGCTAAACCGTCACTTAACGTTATTTTCTATAAAAAATTAAATAGTATCAAATCCATATTCATCATGTATTACTTTCAAAAAATTGAACGCTGAATCTATCTCCTCATCAGTATAATTTTTGTCAGATTTTACGATTTTTATCTTATTAACAATTTTATCTCTTGGATATCCTTCATGCTCAAAATAAATAATTGTTGAAACCAATTCCAAAAATCTGGATTTTTGATTGTTTAGCTCTTCAATTAAATCCTTATATTTGTCAAGATTATGTTGTATATCTATTTCTTTTTTTAATTTATATTTATACTTTGGAAATAACCCGTTATCATTTTTCTCTTCCTCAATTATATTCATCATCTTAAGCTCTTCCAACTCAATTGTCAAAGTATCTGAATATGGACCATAATAATGGAAATAAAAATTCTCCACAAAATTTACTCCTAAGTTTTTTAGTATATAAACTATTTTTTGAATTTTTTTACGACCATCAATTTCTCCGGCGATATTTAATAACTCAATAATATTAGCATATTCCTTCAATGTATCACTCATTTTTTAACTCCTCCAAATATTTAATTATATCATCACTTATATTTACGCCATCATAATTATATCTCGGAAAATATAGATAATATTTAATCTTTTGGCTGCCTGATATAGCTTTTATTGATTCAGAAAATCTAGTAATAGATTTATTTTTGCCCATACTATTAATTAATATAGGTGGCTTTTCTCCCTCCTCCCCTTCAACATAATAATCATATATCACATTACTAGGTCTATCAAGTGCAAGATAATATTCAGCATCCATATTTTGATTTTTTAGTATTTCTTTTATTGCATCTAGACTGAAAGGAAAAGATTGTTCAATTTCATAAGCCTTATATAAATCTCTATACAAATATTTACAGCATAAATCTCTTAATATCTTGTCTCGTGAATTTTTCCATGATAATATCGCATATAAAATAACACTATCGTTCAATTGTATATATTCTTCTACATTTATTTTCTCATTTTTAAAAACGGGAATCAATAAATCTATTTTAATATCCAGTAAATTTTGCTCATATAAGTATTTTGCTCTTTTTAAAATATTTTGCAGCAACAATTCATATCCTCTTGTAGTTTTATGGTAGTATACCTGCCAATACATATAATGTCTAGCAAGTACATATTGCTCTACTGCATACAATCCCTTATAATCTATAACTATATTGTCATCACACACTAACATAGATTTTATAATCATATCTACATCAAATAGCCCATACTTTACACCTACATAATAACTATCCCGCAATAAATAATCCATTCTATCTACATCCAATTGGCTTGATAACAAATAACTAACAAATTTATGCTCATACTCTTTTTTAATTACTTCAGCGACCTTTTGAGGAAAATCACTATTAACAGTTTTTAATATCCTATTTACCTCAGTATCACCAAGTACAATGTCAATCGTCCATTGTTCATGATTCGTACTCATTACTTTCTCAAATACATGAGAAAATGGTCCATGACCAATATCATGTAATAAAGCCGCAGCTAATCCTATTTTCCTCGTCTCTTCATCTATATTGATTACATTTTTTAATTGTGCTAGCGCTTTATCCATTAGATACATAGTACCTATAGAATGTGAAAATCTAGTATGATTGGCACCATAATATGTAACCTCTGATGTTCCAAGCTGCTTTACCTGTTTTAATCTTTGAAACTCTTTACTATTTATCAAATCTAAGATCCACGTTTCATTAATCATAATAAAATTATATATTGGATCTCTAAAATATTTTTTCATAATGGTACTCCCCACTATTATATCGTTTTATTTCACTAAATCATTATGATATATCAAGCCTTTCATAATTAACATCCGAACTTTCGCCCAGTATACAAAATCGCCATTTGTGTTCTTGTTCTCCTCTTAGTTATTTAATTTTTCAACAATTTCTATATTTCTTAAAACTTTTTTACCAGAATCAGTTAACTCAAAATTTCCTATTCCAATGAAATCACCTGTATCAAAATCATAATTATTATCATTAGTTACATAACGGACTAAATCAAGTTCAGTCAATACTTTAAATTGAGAATCTGTAAAACCATTTTCATATAATTCTTCATAAAATGAATTAATGTCACTATCTAATACCCAGGTATTTTCGAGAAATTTTAGTAAATTGTATAAAACTAATCTATTTTCAAAGTTACCAAATTTAAGTATTCCATCTATACCGCCAATGTCTTCATAACTAAGTGATGAAGCATCAATCAAATCTAATAATTCACTTGCAATTATCATAATTCTTAAGCATATTTCTCTTGTTATTTTTCTTCCATCGTGTGCACAATAATTTCTGTAATATGCAAATACACCAGCAAACATTTGTTGGGCATTTTCTTGCTGTTCATCCCCCAACGGGACTCTTAATTTTACAGGTATAGCTTTTTTCTGATTTCCTTCTTTATTTTCAGAAAATAATTCTTTTATCAATGTTATTCCATATAATTTTTTACTATCATCACCGGTAATTCTAGCTTTTTCTTTTAATGCTAATTCAACCAAAACCATCGCCTTATGTGATGCACAATCATAATGGCCTTCCAAATACAAAGGTAAACAATGTTTTTTAATCTTAGGACTTAATATTTCATCAATATCTATATTCATTATATCACTCCCTTACTCTTTAAATCTATCTCATCTGCTTTTGCTTTAATTATTTTTATATTTTTACATTGGAATCATATATTTGACCTTAAATATGTATTTGTAAAATCTTCACCTCGAAGTTTTTTGTCAAAACAAGTTACATAGACCAAGCGGAAAAATCTTGCAACAGATAATCGTAATTTTCTTCTTCTATATTCAGGTATCTCGATGGTATAATCACTTCATTAAGAAGTTGAATCTTTTTTTGCAACACCTCATTTAAACGTTCTTCTACTGTTTTTCCTCTGCTGCTTGTACATATAGGGTAATATATGTTTACCTCACGAGTCTGGCCTATTCGGTAAACTCTATCTGTGGCCTGTTTTTCAACAGCTGGATTCCAATCCCTCGTATAATGAATAACATTATTGGCTTCTGTTATGGTAATGCCTACGCCAGCAGCTCTTGTAGAAAGTATAATAATATTAAATCCCGGAGATTTTCTGAACTTATCAATAACGCTCATCCTATCGCCTTTGATGTTACCATTTATTACAAGGCAATTTATTCCGAAAACATCCATGATAACTTTTCTCAATATCGTCTGCATTTTTATATAATGGGTAAATATTACCGCTTTTTCGCCTTTTAGTTTTATTTCATTCATAATCTCTATTAGGCGTTGAAGTTTTCCAGACTCATTTATAAACTTATAGGTATCCCCATCTCCGTCATCTTGTATAAGGCGTGGATGCGCACACAACTCCATTAACTTTTGCAAGACACCAAGGGGCGATTCCTTTTTCTCGTTATTTTTGTAATTTTCTATCAACTGACAATATAGTTTCTCCTGAAAAGTCGTAAGTTCTACTTCAGGAAAAATCTCATTCTTAGCAGGAAGTGATAAAATGCCATCTTTTGTTCTTCTAAGGTACACAGGTCTTATCGTATTTAATAGCTTGTTTTTTATTGCTAAATATTCTTCATTTTTATTGCCTATAGCATCCTCTATAGGTTTCTGATATGTTCTTCTGAAATCATGGTAACTTGATAAAAGGCCCGGTTGAACATAATCCATTATACACCATAGTTCACCAAGGTTATTTTCTACTGGAGTGCCAGTCATGGCTATTTTGATTTTGGCCTTTAAGGCTTTGACAGCTGAAGTAGTCAAAGTTGTGCTGTTTTTTATTCTTTGGGTTTCATCGCAAACAATAGCCTTCCAATCTATTTGCCCCAGCAACAGCTGATCTCTGACAAGCGTCTCATAAGTCGTCAATATAATTTCATAATTCTTAAGTATCTCAGGTGTTTTATATCTTTGATAGCCAGAATGCCTATATATAGAAGTAATTTCAGAAAACTTTCGTATCTCGTTTTCCCAAACATTTAACAAAGTATATGGAGCTATGATTAATGTAGGTTTTAGTTCATTACATTCTTTTAGATAACATAAAAAACTAATTACTTGTAAAGTTTTGCCTAAGCCCATATCATCAGCAAGCAACCCACCGAGGTGATTTTCGTATAAGCCCTTAAACCATAAAAATCCTTCTTTTTGATGTTCATACAGATGACAATTCTTCAAATACATAGGATATGTAAAATCTCTTGTGCTAAAATCACCTATAAATTGTTTTTTCAAGTTTAATGCAGTCTCATTGTATTCCAGATCATCTAAATTTTCGTATATTTTTAAGACATAAGGCAATCTGGTAATATCTATTTTTTGCACCTTTGAAAATGATTCATTATTAGCTATATTTAAAAACCTATTTGCCTGCTCTATATCAATCTTTATCCACTTGCCCTTATAATTTACATAATCTTCTCCACTTTCAATTGCCTTTTGGACCAACTGACTGTATTCAAGAGCATCTATCTTATCATCACCTGTTAATCCATACTCCTGTACATTATCAACATCTTCATCAAAAGAGCCTACATCTTCATGTATGATTCCTCCCACTTCAAAATCAAACCATCCGGAATCTTTATCCTTTTTTATATTTATGTACGGATTAGCCCTGTATACCTTAAGACCTAATTCCTTCACTCGCTTGCTGAAATTAGACAAATCTATATCTTCAGGCAAAATTGAATATGGATCAGTCAGAAACTTAGGAATCTCAGATCCTCTAAGATGTCCTCGATTAACGATTTTATTATAATTCTTAAGAACCTCATCTTCGAAAAAAATTCTTTTCCTTTTTATACCATCACCGTATAGAGTATTGTACTGTTTTAACACCTTATCTTTACTATCCTTTAATAGGCTATCAATTTCATCCCCTAAAACAGGTACAATCTGAAGGTGATCATCATCATGCTTGATTATATCTACATCTAATTTTTCAGAATAATAAACTTCTTCGCTTTCTAAAAATCTATCAAAAGTCACATTAGCTGTCTTAGCTTTATATTTAACCTTTGCAACTATCTTTGCTTGGGAAATAGGATCATCAGTCGGCTTATACGCGTCTATTTCTTGTAAAAGGCTATAGAGATTTAATGGTATTAAATACATACAGCCTTTGTGTAATATTATATTATTAATTCTTCTATCCAAAGGCCCCATCTTCTCATCTTTTACGTATACCTCTGGTATCAACTTAAAATCATTACTCCCAAAAATTCCTCTCGCCTTTATATGAACTTTAATAGCATTATCTTCAATGGGAAGACTAAGTATACGCCTCTTTTCTTCATCAATATTGTATAAAAATTCATAAGGTATAATGTATGAGTTATCTTTATCCTGTAAAATACCTTGCTGCCATAAGTCTTCAAGTACATTTAATTTTTCCAATTCTTTAGTTGAGATGTTTTTAAAGTATTCTACTGGGTTTAAAAAAAGCGGTATTTTTATTTCAAATATATTTTTTCTCTGTTGAACATTACTTACTATTTTGATGCCTTCATCAGTTAACGAATTAGATATATTTATCAATCTAAACCACCCTTTAACAGCAACAATACAGTGTTATAAGCTCTTAATTCCCATTTTCCTTTGTGTATTATCCTAGCTATTGCAATGCTTTCATCTTTAAAAAAATTATCACTTTTTGAACTGCTTTCATTGGCAAATGGTCCAAACCTTTGCTTAAAAATATCTAATTTATATATATATGCAGCACCAATAGGATCAAATTCAACTACTACAAATTTATTAAAATATATAAAATAGATTGCTTGATTACGCTTATTCCTTCTAACCACATTAAAATCCTTAATATAATCAATATATTCTGACCAAAAATTATATCTGGGGCCATCAAGGTGTTCTTTCATCAAATTATCTAAATACCATTTTCTACATCTATTCCATACTGGTTCAGAAACATCTCTCCAGAAAAAATCTATTTCTCTATTTTCAGGCATTTTATTATATTCCAAAATATATTTCATTATTTTTGAGTCAAATTCAGAAAAGAAGACATTTATCACGTAGTTTTCAACAAACATCAATAATTCTTTTTGATTATAAGATTTTATTATATCCAGAATAACCTCTGGATTACTCCTCATATAAGATTCTTTATCGCAATATAAATAAAAATATTTTTTTATATCCAATCCAAGTCTTGACTTTTCACTAATTTTAAATGTATTAAAAAATTTATCTAAATCAAGTCTTGTTTTACTTATATTAACACAAACAAATTTAATTACATCGTCTCTAACTACTATTTCATTAATAAATTGTAATATCTTTTCATCTCGAAAAAGTTCTATAAAAGCTTCTTTAAATTCATTGCAAAACTTTGTAAAATAATGTACATATGTTTTTTTAAAATAATTATTCTGATACAGTTCCCAGAGCATATTTGCAAATTTCTTTTTAAACCTCAACCTTATAATTTCATAAACTTTATCAGGATCGATGGTAAAATCATCGCCAGCAAGATAATTAATCAAAATGTATAATTCACGATTATTAAGAGAAAAAGCCATATCTCGTATATCATTATATGGTGTCTTATCTATTTTTCGTAACAACAAAAGCCTTTCTTCTGCATCATTATATTTCTTAAAAGATACTACTTTGTTAACATTACTGGATACTATAGAATTTTTGATTTCTATCAATTTATAAGGTATATAAAGAAAATCATATTTACTCACTTTGTAGAACCCTTCCCTAGGACTTTTTGCATCTCCATTATCATTTCTTCTTCTTTTAAGCGAAACTTAAATTCTACCCTTCTGGATTTTTCTCTATCTACTTTCCCATTTTCAATAATCAATTGGCTGTATGAACGACCATTAGCTGTTATATACGGCATCAAATCCAATTTCATATTGGGATCGATACCTTTTATATCAGATTGCAATATATACCTAACAACTTCAAAAGCCCTCTTCTGAGAAAGCTCCAGATTGTACACATAGTCACCAGTATCATCAGTATGCCCTTCGACAATTATCTGGGAAATGTATTTTTTAAATTTCGGATCCATAAGTATTGATATGTACTTAGGAAAAAATTCATTTAGATATCTTTTTCCTTCGTCTTTCAAATCATATTTATCATTATCAAAAAATATTCCCTCGCTAAAACTTATTGCACCTGTTTGAGGATCTATGCTAAGAGAAAGATCTGAATTTTTAAATTCATTTAAAAGCTGATTTATGATGCGAGCCCTAACGCCAATTATTTCATCAACTTTTGCCTTTTGTGCATTTAGCTCGACAGCAATACTAGCATATTTATAAATCATAATAACAATTAAAAGTGCAAACATTAAAAGTAGCGCTGCCATCAAGTCCGAATAAGACTGCCAATAATCATGTACATTATCTTCATCCTTCAATTGTATTCATCTCCTTGTCTTCACTTCTCAAAGTCCTCTTAAATTCCATAATAACCTTCGGCAATTCATCCACAGATTCTTTAATTTCACTCAATGTTGAATTTAGATAACTTATTATATTGGCAAGCTCTTCATCGAATAGAGATAGACTTCGTTTAAGCCCTTCATGCGTCTTATTAGCAAACTCGTCCATTGATTGTTTAAGGCTGTTGTTTAAAATATCGATATTCTTACTTATATTGGCATAACTCGTCTGCAGTAACTCAAACTTTTCATTAATTTCCGATATATAATTAGATACAATTTGAACATGTTCTGTTTTGTCTTTTAATAATAAATCCTTTTGCTGGTTAATTTCATTCATCATTTTTAACATATCTTCAACAAGCATATTTACATTCAAAGAGACCGATTCCAACTTCGATATGTTTTCAACAAGATGTTCATTAGCTGCATTTACTTTATCGAAATAATCAGAGAAATTTGTAATTGCGTTTTCAATAGCCTTATTAACATCTTGTAAATTCAGTATGTTATTTGACAATTTTTCCATGAGTTCATTCATGCCTTCTTTAACCATTTGCTGCCACTTTATCATCTCGTCAATTGACTCACCAAGATCCGTAAATTTTCCTTTTAGTGACGTATCCATACCTTCAATAAACTTATCGATAATCTTATTAACCCCTTCCAGCTGGTTTTCGTACGCTAGATTAGCAAATTTTTCAATCATTTGTTTAGATATTTCGCTGGATTGTTTAATCTCACCAATTGAATTATCAAAGGATTCCACAATTTTAGATGTGACATATTGATTTACGATATTAGCAAACTCAGGAAATATTCTCTGCTCCAGTATATTTGAAAATACATTGCTGATCTCAAGAGATAAATCTGATACAAATTTTTGCATGTATGTTTTTTGTTCCTCTTGAATGTCCCTTATTTCCTTAAGATAATAATCTATCCCCTTCTCATCAAAAATATTTTTATACAAAGAATGAAGTGTGTCTATTTTTTTTCTATAATAATTGAGTAGCTTCCTATCAACCCAAGACCAAACCAATGAAGAAATAAGACCAGCAATTGATGTAAGAAAAGCAAGATACATTCCCGAGATTAAATTATTTATTCCTTGCTCCAGTACTTGAGTATTACCTGAAAAATTTAGATCACTTAAACCTAAAACAAGTCCAACAAAAGTACCTAAAATACCAAGGCCTGTAAATACACCCGGCATCATGTTAAATATCTTTCGCTTGCCTGGAATCTCAACCAGGGCAGTATAATCAAACACATCTATAGCATTTTTTATATTGCCACTATAGCACATACTTTTAAACTTTTTAAGCAACTCAGTTATATCTTTGTCATTTTTTTCTTTTTCTATTATCTCATCTGTCAATTCAATAAGTTCTTCTAGCAACATATTTTTATCTGATGTATTTTGAATTTTTTCTATGTATGAATCAATAAGTTTAACATATCGTTTAGGTTTCCTATGAGTCCAAAAGTAAGTAATAAAAGCAATAACTACAATACCAAAACAAAAAACATCAGTAAAATCTGGGATTGATTTTATTATAAAAAGTACAAATTTTGTAAAAATCAAAAATTCCACCTCACTCCAATTATTCTCTTTATCTTTTCTTATCAGTTATATAAACATCCGTATAGTTTTCAAATTGCTTTCTGTAGAAATTTTTGATTCAGACCTTTGTTAAAGCGAAATTTTATCATATAATTCCCTACCGCCAATTATATTTATAAATCCATAATTATTTCCTTCCAAAATATTTTTAAAAATAGTAATCTCTCTTCTAAATGTGATAATATAAAAAAAGCTATAAGAATTTTGTTTAAAACAATTATATACTGCTTTTATAAAATCTAACTTTTTCCGACTTCTTTCTGAAATTTCTTCACTTATAAATGTTTTAATATCTGTCTTACATTCAATAAACTCTCCATCACTTTTATCAATACAGATATATTCTTTGGTTATATGTTCAACAAAATCTTTATTAAAAAATACTATATCAAAATCAAAGTTACTTATTTTTTCCTCATTATAGATAATTATAGTTCTACACGTATAATCACAATTTTTTCCCTCTAATTTAAAAGGCCCTAATTTTTGAACTATATATTCTAATAAATTACCTCTTATATCATAGCATAGAAAGTCATTACACAATTTCAAAAAAATTTCACTTTCATATTCACTAATAATCATTGCATCCACATATCTTTGAATTAATTTTTTTATGTGTTTTTCGGTTAAATTACGTTTTTCATCAATTATAATTTTTGTAAATATATTTAGGAATTTTTTATCTGATAATAAAAAATCACCAAGCTTTTTAATTATATGATCTGCCTGGTAATCTATCTTTCTATTTATAATTTTATACCCCATAATTTCACCTAAACTATTTTATATGTACTTAAAATTAATGGTGGTAACCCCATTCTAACAGTCATAGAGGAAATCAATTCACGACCATATGGCCAAACATTTAAAGGTAAATTTATTTTCACAAATTTATCTATCAATTCTTTATCAATATTTGAAGCATTCTCTAAATGATAAGTAGCTATGAACTCGGCATTTATCTCTAATATTTCTATATCCTCTTTAACTCCCTTTACATTAAAACTTGCTTTACAATCGAAATTATCTCCTCGTAATTCACCTAATTCAAAATTATGATTAAAATTAACATTTATTCCCTGTAGTAATTTCTTATGATCACTCGTTCTTATACAATTTAATTTAGATAAGTAAATATTAACCAATTCTATATTTTTTATCATTTCTTTATAATTATCTTCCATTTTGTTCACCCTTATGCAGCATAGCTGCCTTCACTATCATCACAATTTAACATCTTCATTTGTTTGCTCTCAGTTATATATGTATCAATATAATTTTCAAATTGTTTTTTATACAAATTCTCAATAAACATAATTACATCATCAGGTATGTCTTTGTACCATCCCAATAAATCATTATAGAATACAATATCTTTTTTATAATTTTTAAATATTTCATATTCCTCTTTATAATTCAAAAATATCTTTTTCAATCTTTGTATTGAATCATAATCTAAAAAATTTAGATAGAAATAGTTACTAACTTTATCTTTCTTATCTTTCAGCGACTTCTTGGTTTTGCAATATTCTTCATACAACCATACATAATTATTTTCTTTTATCGCTTTTATATCGTTATTTAAATTATCCAATAGCCAATTAAAAAAGTCTTTAATATCATCATTAATACTGCGTTGTTCATAATTAAGTAAATAACTACGCAACATTCCTTTCAAAGTTGATCCAGGAATAAACTTATTTCCATTATAATCAGTATATCCATAATCTGTAATATAAAATTCCAAATTAATCATATTTTCACCTTCTTCTATAACAAAACATAATTGTTCCTTAATCACCATATTATCATACTTCCCTTTCTAAGTCTATAGTGCCTTATAATAATTATTTCCCATATAATGTATTCATATACCTATGAACTTATGAAAGGGAAAAATTAATCGAATAATTTTTGCCTTTATAAATACTCGCTATTTTTTTCCTTCAACTCCTTAAATACTTCTTTCGCATTCTGCGATTTATCCTTCGAGCATATTAAAAGTGCCTCTTCTGTGTCTACGATTATCACATCTTCTATGCCTAAAGTCGCAATGAGTTTATCGCTTCCTGTTATGATGCATTTCTTTGTGTCTACGCTTACGACATTACCTTTTATGACGTTGCCGTTCTCGTCTTTTTCGTACAATCTCTCTATTGATGTCCAGCTTCCTACATCATCCCATCCAAAATCCCATTGCCATATAAAAATACAAAATCATATCTGCCTTTTAATTTATTGCCAAATCATTTCCAGTTATGATCTCATAAAGCAAAGCCCCTTTTTAATATTCCTTTGGTATTGTTAAGTCTTCCATATGAACATGCTGCTTTTTAAATTTTTCTAAATTTGCCACTTAAGATTTTCAATTGGTCACTTTCATAACCTATATCGTATGTACACATATAAAGACTTGTCACAATAGCATCTTGATCAGTGAGTTCCTGAGCTTCTATTGTTATAGTAACTTCTACATGATTATTATCTTTGTAATTAGATATAATGTTTTGAATATTAACATATTCTGTTCTAAGATAGCCATTTCGAAAATCTTGATATGTTGTTCCGCTTTGCCAATCACTGCCTAAAAGTGAATATGCAGTAACATAATCATGCGAATTGATGCATTGATAAAAATACTGAACTAAAGCTTCGGCTCCTTCTTTAATAGATTGACCATTATCAAGTTGCTCTGTAGAATCAACGGCATATTCATTTGTCTGAGGTTTTGATGGATTTTTCGCCCAATTATCCACAAGTGGTAATACTTGGTTTATGGGTATGGAGAAACCTATCACCCCTTCAATAGTCCCGGCTGAATTTACTCCTAGAACCTCTCCTGTATTTTGATCCAATAGTGGGCCTCCACTACTACCAGGCGATATAGGAGCTGATATCTGATATACCCCTTTGTACACATATGGTGCAATTGTAAAATCTCTGTCAACACCACTTATTATCCCCGTCGTAACTGTATTCTGTAACCCCAGTGGACTTCCCATAGCAATGACAGGATCGCCGACTTCCCCTTTTCTCGATGATATTTTAACAGGAGTCTTTCCAGCGAGTTCAGGTACATTTATTAAAGCTACATCTATATCTTCACCCTTGCCTATAACTGTACCGTTATATTCCTTTCCATCATATGTTTTTACTTTTACTGTAGAACCACCACTAACTACGTGGGCATTTGTTATGATATCGCCATTAGTGTCGTATAAAAAGCCAGAACCTGATACCATATCACCTCCATCGTTGACCTCGATGTACATAACTTTTTCCTGATTATCAGATATTATAGACTTAATGCTAGTTTGTTTTGAATCTTTTGCTTGTGAACTTTTTATAGCGTTATATTGGCTTAATTTTGAGTTACCTGTAATTACTTGTTGATGAAATTGTTTGTTAATATAATAAAATGCAACAAGTCCAATTTCTATTATTAGAATTGTAATAAGTAAATTAATAATTAAAGAATTTTTAGAATCTTTTTTTGTCTCTCCCATGCTTGTTTGCCCCTTTTAATCAATATACCAGTTTATCCCAGTTATTTTTATATGATCAGCATTTGAAAGCCCATAATGTATATTGGAAAAACTTCCTTTTTGCAATGGTGTCAAATAAACTGGGTATACATATGTATTACCGTCGCCAATAGTATTACCATTAGCATCATATATTGCATAATAAATTTCTACTTCATATATAGGTTTTGTGGCTACATTTTTAATTTCTCCTTCTATCACAAAATCTCCATAACCATTGATGTAATTTTTTACATTTAATACACTGACCGCATTGGTCCTGTTCATAGCATCTTCTTTGGCTGCAGATATCATAGCTTGCTGCATTCTCTGTGCTTCTGCGTTTTCAAAAGCAGTTTTCTGATCCACTATAGTTTTTTTAAATGAAATAAGTTTAGCATTAGAACTATCGTATTGCATAGCTTTTTCTATCACTTTTAATGCTTCATTAAACTGTTTATCTTTTAACAACTCATTGGCATTTGAGTAGGCTATATTGGCAATTTTCTGACGTATTAATTTATCTATATTCTTTGCATCTGGACTATCTATATAACTTAATCTAGACAATGCATCAGCCAACTCATCAATTGTATTTTTGTTTTTGGCATCATCATACAGTTGTTTTACTTCTACCTGTGTTTTATACTTTTTGCTGAGATTAGAAAGCATGTCAAAATACTCACCACTCCGACCTTCAAGGTCTTTATCAACTGCAGAAATGGATTTTAATGCTAAATCAAATTTTTTATCATCAGCATACTTATTAGCTGTTTCTAATTTTTCATATACCGTTTTGCCAAAATTTATTAAAACCAGGTCTTGTTGTAATACTTTATGATTAGGGCGCAAAGCCAAGCCCTTTTTAGCAAAATTTAATGCAGTATCAAAATTCCCCTGTAAAGCCATATCTTCTGCTTTTGCCCGTATTTCTTCCACTTTCTTATTGACACCTATTTCATAGAAAAAATAAAAAGTTACCGCTATGGCAACCATTATGGCAAAACTAAAAGGAATGAGCCAATATCTTTTATTTGAAGTTTTTACTTCTTTAGATGTATTGTCCACTAATGCGCCACAGTAAGGACAGATATGAAGATTACCTTCTATTTTATAGCCGCAATTTTTGCAGTACATAAATGTCCTCCCCTTCTAGTCAAAAAATCCCTTTTTAAATTTTATCAAACTGCATAAACAATAAAAAGGCATTTTTTACTTTTTCCTGCAGACACTACAAATTCAGATTAGCACCTACTTTAACGCCAGAGCCTTGCTCGGCGCACAGAGTCGTCCCTTGTGTTTTTTTATGTATTCAAACATTTAAAGAATTTCTACCCAAAAAATTAAATGATAGCTTTTTATAATATCCGCTTCTATTTAAAATAGATATTAGATTCTCGAATTCACGTTTATATAATTCAAATATTCTTGCATTTAATTCAGTTGTATCATTTTCATCAATTTCTAAACCAAATAAAAAAATATTAGCATTTTGTGTTAATTTTTTTAATTTTAAATATATGTCATTCATATATATAATTTTATTAATATCTTTTTTTGATAAAAAATTTTTAATGCTACATTTACATTCTATTAATTCAATGAAATTGTCATCATTCCAAAATCCAACATCAAAATTTGTTAGACTATTACTTCCTAAAACTCTGTCATTAAACTCAGTATTGATTTCTTTTCCATTATAAAAAGGAACACATTGGCGTTCCTTTTTTATTTGAGTATTATTATATCTAAAATTAAATACAATATCTTCAACTATATTTCCTCTTATATCGCTCAAATCATCGTCAGAGTAAATTTGATATATAAGCTGTCTAATGTCATTAGAGATATTATATTCATCTAACACATTATCAATTTTAGATCGTATATTCTTTTTAACGGTTGAAATGCATTCACAAAGCGCCCTAAAAAACTCCTCGTTATTTTTCAATTTGTTTATTATCAAAGGAGAATATTTATCTCTTCTAATCGCTTTTATACATTTGCACTCAAACATCTAGATCACGTCCTATAAATAAGATACTGGTAAAGGAGGAATATGTATAGACATTTTAGAAGTAAAGTCATTTACGTATGTCCTTATATATGGCCATCCATTTAATTTAGCATTGCGTTTGAAAAGCTCAAAAATCTTTGTTTTTTCATCATCTGTAATATTAGAATCTAATTCACTTTTTAATATATATGTAATTGCCAAATCTATTTCTATTTTAAATTCATCCTCTGGTTCAGTTTTTAAATTAAAGCTAATTTTATAAATTATTTTTTTATCAAATAATTTATATTCAATTTTGTCTGTATAATGTAACTTTAAATTTTTACTCATATCTTCAAATAGTAATTTTCTACTGATTTTTGAATCCAATATATATACATCTACAATTTCTACGTTTCTTATAAAATTATTATATAGTTTATAAATTCTTTGCGTTTCCTCTTTATTAACTTTTTCTTCCATTTTTATCACCTCAATAATTATGCCGCCTGTATTAATCTATCAGACGGCGTATAATAATCACATCTATCTATTTCAAATTGAACACAATTCTCCTTGTCAACATTTACCTTCATCTCTTTTTTGTTTTCGTCATATAATAAATTTCTTCTCTTTAATCTAGTATAAATGAAAGATGATATATTTTCTAAAGTAGCATATTCTTCTTCTAACCAATCATCTAAATCTTTTATTTCGTCATTTGAAATAAACAACTCTTTTGCTCTAACAATTATCTCTAAGACATTTTCTAATTTTTCCTCATCAATATCTTTAGACTCCTCATCTTCTAAATAAATATTATCAAATCCGTTGAAAGTTTCATACCCTTTTTCGTTATACGCTCTTACAATAACAGAATCTGGTATATCTAAAATTGATATATCTGCTAGAATCTCCTCCAAGTATTTAAAGTCTTTTTTATACTTTTTGTTGATATAATTTATCAATCTATCCTCGATAAACTCATATAACATTGTAAACATAACTATTCCCTCACAATTTCTTATATATACATTCTATTCATTGTATCTATATTATAACACAACTATTAACTAGTTAATCATTATCCATAAAATTTTTTAATTAAAATTTAAAATATCCATAAAACTCTCTCTTAAAAAATTCTATTAATTTATTTAAACGTCTATGCCTAGTGCATACAGTAAATGAATTACAAATACTCGCTCTTTTTCTCTCTAAGCTCCTTCAATACTTCTTTCACATTTTGAGCTTTATCTTTTGAGCAAATTAAAAGTGCGTCTTCTGTGTCTATGATTATTACATCTTCTATGCCGAGTGTTGCAATGAGTTTATCGCTTCCTGTTATGATACACTTCTTTGTATCAACACTTACGACATTGCCTTTTATGACATTGCCGTTCTCGTCTTTTTCGTACAACCTCTCTATTGATGTCCAGCTTCCTACATCGTCCCAGCCGAAGTCTCCCGGTACTACATAAACATTCTTGGCTTTTTCCATTATACCGTAATCTATCGATATGCTTTCAAGTTTTGAATATTCCTCATATAAGATTTTTTCTATCTCATTTGAATCAAAGTTTTCCTTTATAACATTTAATGCACTGTATAATTGTGGCATATATTCTTTTATTGCATTTAGTATTGTAGATGTCTTCCATATGAACATGCCGCTATTCCACAGATAGTCTCCGCTCTCGACATATTTCACTGCTGTATCATAATCCGGCTTTTCTACGAATCTTTCTACTTTATGTACAGGATTGTTATGAAATATTTCATGTGTTATCTTCTTAAAGTTTATATATCCATATCCAGTCTCTGGATGCTGCGGCTTTATACCTATTGTGACAAGATTATTGCCTGATTTTGCTTTTTCTATTGCTGTTTTCAATACTCCTAAATAAGTTTCTTCATCTTTTATTACGTGATCTGATGGCACTACTACCATGATAGAATCTCTATCAAGCCTTTCTGTATGTATGGCTGCAAGACCTATGCAGGCTGCAGTATTCTTACCCATAGGCTCTATCAATATATTTTCTGTCGGAAGCTCTGGTATCTGGTCGCTAATTAGCCCCGCATAATCTATATTTGTAACGACAAAAATATTTTGGGCAGGCATAAGCTTTTTAAGCCTGTCCACAGTCTGCTGAATCATTGTCCTGTCTCCGTACAGTTTTAAAAACTGCTTTGGCATCTTTATCCTGCTTTTGGGCCAAAACCTTTCGCCCTTTCCCCCTGCCATGATTACACCTGTTATCATATGCATCATTCCTTTTCTATTTTTCTTTTACAGCAGTCACTTCATCGTTTGTGTATTTTAGTCTATAATATTCTATCGTCTCTATTAGTCCATCTTCTAGTGTATAATCTGGTATCCACTCTAGCAACTCTTTTGCCTTTTGATTATCTAAATAGCTATGTAATATATCACCTTTTCTTTGACTTGCATAGATAGGTTTTAAATGTGTACCAATGATTTTACTCATTACATCAACAAGTTCATTTATCGTTGTGGCTTTATTTGTACTTATATTCATAATCTCGTTGTCGCCCTTTTCGAGTGCTAGAAGATTTGCCATTGCTACATCTTTTACATAGATAAAATCTCTCGTCTGATTTCCGTCTCCGAATATCACAGGATTTTTCCCACTCAGCATCTTATCTATAAATATAGATATTACTCCACCTTCGCCCTTTGGATCCTGTCTTATACCGTATACATTGGCATATCTCAATATCGTATATTTTAAACCATATAGTTCATTGTAGACTTTTATGTAATGCTCTGGTGTATGTTTTGAGATGCCATAATACGATATGGGATTAACTTTATGTTTTTCATCAACCCCTAGATACTCTGGGTCACCGTATACTGCTGCTGAAGATGCATAAACAATCTTTTTAACATCGTATTTTCTACAGCACTCTAGCAAATTAATAGTACCTATAATATTCACCTTTGCGTCAAAGACTGGATCATTTATAGATCTTTGTATATCTATCTGAGCTGCATGATGTATCACATTGTCAATTTTCTCATTTTCAAATACCTTGTATAAATTATCATCTGTAATGTCTATGTTATAAAATATAGCTTTTTTATTTATGTTCTCTTTCTTACCTGTAGACATATTGTCAACAACAATAACATCATAGCCATTGTCTATAAGAAGATCTACTATATTTGATCCTATAAAACCTGCTCCGCCTGTAACTAATATGTTCAATTAGATACCTCCTATTTCTCCAGTTTTGTTACTCCAAATTCGTTATACACATTATAATCCATAGATTTCAGTAATTCTTCTAAAGTCATATCATTTTTTACTCCAGATGATGCCTCTTTCGTCAAGGCTATTTTCAAAGTCAATAGTAATATTTTTATATCTAACCAAACTGAATAATTCATAATATAAATAAGGTCTAACCTCAGTTTGTCATCAGCATCTGTAGTATACTTTCCTAAAACTTGTGCAAGCCCTGTAATACCTGCTTTAACATTATGCCTGTATCTATATGGTGGATATTGGTCTTCAAACTGTCTTACGAAATATGGCCTTTCTGGTCTAGGACCAACAAAACTCATATCACCTTTTAAAACATTTAATAGCTGGGGCAATTCATCAAGCCTTGTAGCTCTCAATATTTTACCTATTCTTGTTATACGAGGATCGTTATCAGTAGCTAAAACAGGACCTGTCATTTTTTCAGCATCTTTAACCATAGTCCTAAATTTATATACTTTAAACTCCCGTTCATTTTCAGTAACCCTTGTCTGGCTATATATTACCGGTCCTGGAGACGTTAATTTAATAAATAAAGAAATTATAAGCATGATTGGACTTGAAATTATTAATCCAAACAAAGACAAAAACACATCGCCTATTCTCTTTATTATTTTCTGTTCTGTTGTAAGCATCGGATAATCAATGCTAATGGTCGGCACATCATCAAATTGAATAAATTGCGATTTAGTCAAAAGAATATCTTTAAAATCTGGCACAATAAATATATGTTTTTTAAATTTAACAGCTTCTGAAATAATATCCGACTTAATCTCCTCATCTATTTTATCGCAAATATATATTGCATCTATTTCTTTAACATATTCTTTATTACTTAAAAATTTTTCAGGTTCTAATATGTATCTTATATCGTACCAACCTTTTGAACTTGTTATCAATTTTTTAGCTAATTTCTCTGCTGTAACATCATCGCCAATGATCATTATATTTTTCTCGCCATGAACATACTTCCTTATATTCTGAACAAAATACCTCCAAATTGACAATGAAATTAACTGTATAAAAAAAGCAATAAAAAAAATACTTCTCGGAAAAGCAAATCGCCTTGTAAAAAATGTTGATGCTGTCGTTATTATCTGCAATAAAATCAAGGAAATAATCAATGAAAACAAAATATCGCTATATGTTTTTCGCGAAATGGTATAGAGTCCATAAATATTGAATAATAAAATTGTTGATAGCGTAATAACAGGTATTAATTCATAGTACGGAATAAGATTTATCATTGGCGGTTGTAAGCTAAACCTTAATATGTATGCAATTATAAAACCTGCATGTATTAATGATAGGTCAACAATAAAAACAAAAAACTTACTCAACCTAAAAAATTTATTTATAGGTATTTTCAAAGAATCACCTCCCCGTAATTTTACAGCCATTTTAATTCCATATTTTTCTGTGATGTTATATAGTACAAAATTGAATACTTTAAATAATATAAAAGAACCTTTTAGCCCTTTATATAAGCTTCACAAAATTACTTGATTCAAGTTCATCTATTTTTTTAATAATTTCATCTTCACTAAAATATGGTTTAATTTCATGTATAAGTTTTGATATATCCTCCTTTGTAAAATTAATATTACTTTCTTTATAATCATTTATAACATAATGTATTGTCGTAATTAATTCAAGTGATTTTGCCGATAATTGTCCAAATTTCTTAACTACGTCACTTATAGTATCTTTATTTTCTTCGATAAACTGCCCAGCTTTTTCATAGATATACTCCATCGCCGAATCTTCACCTGGCAATATATTATATCTTTCATTATTCATCTTTATTTTTGCAGCATCTAAATATGATAAATAATCAAGATCGTCTAATATTTCTTTTGAAAAAGGGCCATATGTATATAAACTAAAATCATATCCAATAGGCACATTAAATTTCTCTTGTAATATATAAATTAATTTAACTAATGCTGTTCTTCCCAACCTATATTCATACTTTTCTGTTTCTTTAATTATATGTACTATAGAAGCATATCTTATAAATTCCCTATTCTCCACTGTATAATCCCTCCTTCTTTAAAATATTAATCGCCTTTTCCTGAAATATAAGTGGTACATATATTCGTTTTTGTCTTACAGTTTTAATATTATTAACAACGTTAGATAATTCTGATAACGACCTTACAACAATTTTACCGCTTTCATCTTCTTTTAATATTTTTATATCATCATTTCCTATATTATAAAATGATTTCTCTGCTTCATCAACAAAGCATTCATCAATTTCACAAGATATGCTATGATAAATATCATCAAATTTTTTTAAATCATCTATATCAGGGACTTCATTAGTATGATAAACGCATCTATCATGTTCTCTCTTTAATATTTTTTCACAATCATATAATTCTTTATTTTCCTTTATTAAGTTGCCAACTTTCCAATCATCCCACTCCAAATAATCTTTAATATTTTCTTCATTATTAGGTGGTTTCAATTTACCATCATTATAATTTAATTTTAATAAAATTTCTCTAATTGCATTTGCAATATGATGATCATACGCCCTTCTCGTATGATGGAAATATACTTGCGTAAACATATAATATCTTGCAAGTATTAATGATTCCGCAACATGAAGTCCACCCTCTTTAAATCCTAAAATAGGTCTATCTTCTGTTTTAACAATTACAATTGTTTTTAATAATCTTTTAAGATCAAAAATACCATATTGTACTCCTATATGATATGAATCTCTTAAAAGATAATCTATTCTATCTGCATCCACTTGTCCGCTTATTATATCTACCCAGAAGAAAAATTTCTTTAAAACTTTATAATCTTTAACTACAAATGCAGCAACTTCCTCAGCTTTAATATCATAATTATTGTTTAATTTGTGATCTTCTATTAGCTCTTTAAAAACAGTTTTTATTATTGCACTACTATAATCCTCATGCTTATAAAGTTTGCCATTATCTTTATATGGCATTATACTTTCACCGGCATGTGAAAAAGGTGCATGTCCTACATCATGTAAAAGTGCTGCCAATCTTATTATTGTTCTTACCTTATTTAATCCATCTTCATTTAATCCATATTCAGATCTCAGCATATCTTTGCATTCACTTGCAATGTTATCAAAGACCTTAGTGGCTACATGCATAACTCCCAGCGAATGTTCAAATCTCGTATGTACAGCACCGGGATATACTAAATCTGTGAATGCCAATTGGCGTATCCTTCTCAACCTCTGAAAAACTGGATGATTTATTATGTCCCTTTCCCATTCATTAATTTCGATAAATCCATAAATCGGATCTCTAATTTCCCATGGCTTTTCCTTCAAATCACACACCCCACAATATCATATAGACATTATAACTATTTACTCTATATACTCGTGTAATATAAATTCGAAATTACCAACATAACCATTTTAATAATGGCTGATTTATTCTTGGAAATAGTATCCATAAATCGTTTTATAACATTACTAATTTCCTTTCTAGTTTTATAAAAAGCATTATAT